>CAZCHK010000008.1:0-46095 GCA_964498605.1 uncultured Anaerolineaceae bacterium
TCAGTTTGATCGCCTGGAGCCTGCCGACTTTCTGGCTGGGGATCATGCTGTTGATCGCAGGCAGCGCCTGGTTTGGATTACCCCTGGCGGGAAAATTCTCGGTGGGTTTTGCCGATCCGATCACCCGGTTCTGGGATGTGGTAAAACACCTGATTCTTCCAACCCTCACCTACACGATCATCATGCTGGGGGAGTACATGATCATCATGCGCAGCTCAGTTCTGGAGGTGCTTTCAGAGGATTACATCCTGACCGCCAAGGCAAAGGGTTTGAAGACCTTCCAGATTCTGAAGGACCACGCGCTGCGTAACGCGATGCTGCCGATGATCACGATCATTGCCATGAACTTGGGCTTTACGGTTGCAGGAGCGATTCAAATCGAATCGGTGTTTTCCTGGCCGGGTCTGGGACTGGCCATCTTTGATGCGGTCGGCAAAAGGGACTACCCGGTACTGCAAGGGGCGTTCTTTCTCATCGCCATCGCGGTGATCTTCGCCAACCTGTTTGCGGATCTTCTGTATTCGCTGCTGGATCCGAGAGTTCAGGAGAGCTGAGATGGAAAACGAATCAATTTACACGGATTTTCGGGCTTTTTTGAGAAGTTTTCTTAAGAACGCCATTGCCATCATCGGCTTGGTCATGATCCTGATCGCGATCTTCACCGCTGTGTTTGCGGATGTGATCGCTCCGTATCAACCCCTGATCGAATCTGATGTGACCAGTGCGGATGTCTATGCTGCCCCGAGTAGAGAGCACGCTTTTGGAACGGACGCCCTGGGGCGGGACGTGCTCTCCAATTTTATTTTTGGAACCCGGATCAGCTTGATTGTTGGTTTTTTTGCTTCATTCATTTCCGTGACGATCGGCGGTCTGGTGGGAATTACCGCGGGTTTTTATGGAGGGAAGCTGGATAACTTCCTCATGCGCCTGACGGACATCATCATGGTCATTCCTCCCCTGCCGCTGGCAGTGGTGCTGGTGGCCGTCACTGAACCCAGCCTCTGGAACATCATCTTTATTATTGGAATCCTGGGCTGGATGGGCACCGCAAGACTGGTCCGATCTCAGACCCTCTCGATAAAGGAACGCAGGTTCGTTTTAAGGGCTAAAGCGATCGGTTCAGGAAACATGCACATCATTTTCAGGCATATTCTGCCATTCGTCCTGCCGCTCGTCGTGGCCAACACGGTGCTGGTGATCTCGCTTTCCATCCTGGAAGAAAGCACGTTGAGCTTTTTGGGATTGTCCGATCCCACCACAATAAGCTGGGGCCAGATGCTGAACATGGCTTTTACCTCAGGCGGCATCAGCGCAGGGGCCTGGTGGGCGCTTCTACTGCCGGGTTTTGGCATCGTTTGGGTGACCCTGGGCCTCACACTGCTGGGACACGGACTTGAGCAGATCTTCAATCCCAGGCTGGAATGGCACCATTTGAGCGTGAGCAAGCATATGATCGCGCGCAACCAGGGAGAGCAACCCAAATGACGAAGCCAAAGAGCTCCCCAATAATTCTTGAAGTGAACGATATTTGCGTGGATTATGTGACCCAGGACAAGAGGGTGATGCACGCTGTGGAAAATGTGAGCTTCACGCTGCAAGAAGGCGAAATGATGGGCCTGGTTGGCGAGAGCGGCTGCGGAAAAACGACTCTAATGCTGGCCCTGCTGCGTTTGCTACCCATTGCGGGCAGGATTGTGAAGGGCGAGATCCTATACCGCGGCACGGACTTGTTATCCTTGAGCGAAAGAGAAATGGCGCGGTATCGTTGGGACGAGATATCCATCATTTTTCAAGGCGCGATGAACGCGTTAAATCCGGTGATGAGTGTAGGCGATCAAATTGCCGAAGCCATCAAATGTCACGATGTCCGCTCAGACAAACATGCGGTGAGACGGCGAGTGAAAGAATTGCTGGAAATGGTCGGCATATCCGAAAACCGAAGCAGGCAGTACGCTTTTCAATTTTCCGGGGGCATGCGCCAGAGGGCGATGATCGCCATGGCGTTGGCGTGCAATCCATCCATCCTGATTGCAGACGAGCCCACGACCGCGCTGGATGTGATGATACAGGCTCAGATACTTGAGCTTCTGGAAAACCTGAGCCACACGCTTGGACAGGCGGTGATCCTGATCACGCACGACCTGGGAGTCGTCGCGGAAGTGTGCGATAAGGTCCATGTGATGTACGCAGGTGTGACCGCGGAGCAGGCCGATGTGGACACGGTCTATAATTCTCCATGTCACCCCTACACACAGCAGTTGATCAAGGCTTTTCCCAACCTCGAAAAGCCCACGGAGAAGCTGCTTTCAATTCCCGGATATCCCCCTCGTCTCGACAAGCTTCCAGCGGGGTGCCGTTTCGAACCGCGCTGTCCCGTGGCCATGGAGCGCTGCCAGAAGGAGAAACCTCCCCTGTATGAAATCAAGCCAGGCCATCAAGCAACATGCTTTCTTGCTGGAGCTTCCGATGGAAAATAAGGTCATTCTTGAAGTGAAGGATCTGATCAAATATTTCTCTGCGGGCAAGAGCGGTGTTTGGGGAAACAAATCGCAGCTCGTACACGCTGTCGACGGAGTCAGTTTTCAGCTTCACCAAAGTGAAGTCCTTGCCCTGGTCGGGGAATCAGGCTGCGGGAAATCAACCCTGGCTTTAACATTGATGAACCTCGAAAAGCCGACAAAAGGTGAGGTGCTGCATCAGGGTAGGCAGATCACTCATCTCAAAGGCGAAAGATTGAAAGCGCTGCGGCGTGAAATTCAAATGGTTTTTCAGGACCCATACGAATCACTCAATCCCCTGATGACCATCTTTGACATCGTCTCGGAACCTTTGGCAGTCCATCACCTGGCACCAAACAGGACCACTCGTGAGAAGCTGGTCAGGAACGCGATGGAAGACGCGGGATTGAAACCTGCGGATATCTATATGCACCGGCTTCCGCATGAATTATCCGGCGGGCAAAGGCAGAGAGTGGTCGTGGCGGGAGCACTGGTCCTGAAGCCGCAGATATTACTGGCCGACGAACCCGTTTCCATGCTGGATGTGAGCATTCGCGCGGAAATCCTGAACCTCCTCTCGGATTTACGCAAAGAGAAGGGGATCAGTGTGATCTTCATCACCCACGATCTGGCTACAGCGGCGTCGCTGTGCGATCGCATCGCGGTGATGTACCTGGGAAGGATTGTCGAACTGGGACCAACATTAACCGTGCTGCGTAATCCGGCGCATCCGTACACGAAGGCGTTAATGTCAGTCATCCCCATTCCCAATCCGCGTTCCAGAAAAAAGAGGATCATCCTGCAGGGGACACCGCCTAACGCTATGGATATTCCAGAAGGGTGCAGGTTCCACCCACGCTGCCCGAAGTGCTTTGATCGCTGCAGAAAAGAGGATCCCTGGTTGACTCCCATCAGCAGGAACCACCATGTCGCCTGCTGGCTGCATGAACGAATGGATGGATCGGGACACCAGGCCGCGGACGCTGGCAGAAAGGAGAACAATGGCGAAGCTGAACTTCCCCATGGAAGAAAAATATGAGCGGAATGGATGGCCTTCATTACCAAGGCCGGATATTCTGTCCCCGGAAGGTTGGAGCATTCCCCTGCTTACCGGGGTGAACCGTATCTACAATCACAGCCTCTCGCGCGATGGCAAACAGATCGCCTTCATCTGGAACCGGGAGGGCTTCTCTGATATTTACGTGACCTCTGCGCAGGGGGGCTGGCCAAGGAGAATGACCTTCGACAGACCCGCGAAGCAGTACTGGTGGGATGAGATTCCCAGGTGGTCGCTGGACAACCAATCCATCGCGTTCTGTATGAATAAGCAGGTATACATCACCCCGGTCAGCGGGGGCATCCCCCGGCTGCTCAGCCGGGTGTTGCGCAACAGCACATCTCCGCGCTGGATCCCCAATTCAGATTTTCTTGTCGTCACTGTTGAAGAGGAGATAGCTGATAAACTGTTCCTGGTAAAGCGGGATGGATCCGTAGTGCGCGAGTTGACAGACGACCTGGGAGATGCGCGTGATCCTCAACCTTCACCGGATGGCAAATACATTGCTTTTACGCACCGTTCATTTGCCGATCTTAACCGCTACGAGATCCGCACGGTTGAGATAAAAAGTGGAATCATTCGAAAGCTGACCGGCGAAACCATGCAGAAGGATTGGCAGCCGCGCTGGTCTCCGGACAGTAAGAAGATCGCCTACATTTCCCAGCGGACTGGATTCTATGAGATCTGGATCCTGAATATTGATACCGGAAACACCCAGCAGTTAACCAGGGCGAATTTCGATTTTGGCGATTTTGAATGGTCAAAGGATGGACAAACCATAGCCGCAACGATCAATCGCAACGGGGTAATCGATCTTGTCACCATCAACACCAGCACCAGAGAGGTTTCGGACTTATGGATGGCGCAGGGAATTTTCAACCGGCCGTACTGGGCACCGAACGATCGGTTCATTTCTGTTGAGTACAATGATCCAGCACAGCCGCCGGCGATTTACCGGTTGGATCTGGCAAAAGGCGCGGATGGCAAAATGCTTGTTTCCAAAACCCAGCAGTTGACATTTTCAAAACCACCGGCTCTGGATAATCTGAACTTCAATTTTCCTGAAAAGATCAAATTTCTCAGCAGTGATGGCGTGGAAATACCGGCGCTTCTGTACAAACCGGAAAAGCCAAATGGAGCGGCCATCGTGCATCCGCACGGCGGGCCAAGAGACCAATCGGTGTATGAATGGCAGCTGTTGCCTCAATACTTGATCGCCAAGGGGTATACATACCTTGAAGTCAATTACCGTGGCTCAACAGGATACGGGAAAAAGTATGAATTCATGAACCAGAATAACTGGGGAATTGGTGATACCCAGGATTGCATACACGCCTGTAAATATCTCTCGGCTCAACCTTGGATCGACAAGGATCGCATCGCGGTCATGGGTGGATCGTATGGGGGGTATCTCACGATATGCGCTTTGGCACGCGATCCAATGCATCGGTTCGCTTGTGGTGTGGCGATTTATGGAGACGCGGACCTGTACAGTTCCTGGGCGTTATGTGAACGAGACACCAGGCTGTACACGGAGATGCAGCTTGGACATCCAGCAGCGAATAGAAAAATATACAAAGAAGGTTCGCCAATTTATCAGGTTGAAAATATTATCCGACCGATATTGATTCTGCACGGACTGGAAGATGAGGTGGTTCCTCCACAGGCTTCAGAGGTATTTGTGGAAGCACTGCGTCGGGCGGGCAAGCAGTACGAGTATAAAACCTACGCGAAAGAGTCGCACGGTTTCTTAAGTAATGATGTCATCCAGGATGTCTACACCCGCATCGAACGGTTCCTGGACTGGTACCTGCTGCCAAAACCAATGTGACATGAAACAGCAGCTGTTTCACTACGCAGATTGCACATGGCCGGAAGTGGCAGATCTGGATCGGGATACTCCTTTGGTGATACCCATAGGAGCAGGTTGCCCGGAGGACGCTCTTGCAGAGCACCTGGGCAAAGAAAAAGCCATCGGTGTTCTGCCTTTTCTTCCTTACGGATGGAAAGGGAGCATTGCCAGCAGCAGCGGAGTAGTATTCGAACGATTATTGAGCGAACTCACTCGTTCGATCACTGCTGCCGGATTTTCCCATGTCGTGATCGCGCTTCCTGAAGACCTGCATTTGGATGGTCCAGGAGAATTCTTGCACGTATCCGGATGGCTCAAATCAACAAGCCCGATCAGAACGGAACAAGACCTTGGAAAAGTTATCGTCATTCCGGTGGGCCACATCGAGCAGCACGGTCTGCATTTGCCTCTCAGCACGGATTCGGACTGCATTGCGTCGATAGGTAAGGGGATTGAAGCTCGTGTTCCTGGAAACGCGTTTAGCTTGCCCGTGTTTCCGTACGGGGTGAGCATGCACCAGGGCGCGTTTGCTGGAACGACAACGATAAACGGAAGGACTTTTGAGGATTTCTGGATTGGAATTATCGATACATTTGTTCAGCGGGGACATCGCAAATTTTACGTGATCAATGGCCACGGCGGGAATCATTCCTTTCTGGTCAACGTGATCAAGTATGCCGGGGATCAGCACCCGGAAATATTTTGTGCGACATCCTGGTTGTACCTCAGCGGACCTTCAGGCATCCAGGCTCTTGAAACCAGGCGCGAATCCAAATTGGGTGGCATGGGGCATGCCTGTGAGCTGGAAACCTCATTAATGCTGGCGATAAGGCCCGATCTGGTGCGTATGGAGCGCGTGGTTGATGAGGTGGATTTCATCTCCACGCCCTCTTACTTTCAGGATTGGATAGAAGGTGGGGCGCTCATTGCCAATCCGCCGTGGGAGGACGATACCGCGACAGGGGCGTACGGGGCGGGCAGTTACGGTTCTGCTGAAAAGGGGCGGTACTGGTTAAGCGCAGCAGTCGGAGAGAAGATCGATCATATCCGAGAGATCGAAGAGCAGTACGACCGCAGGATGAAAAAAAGGACGCTAAATTTTCAGACTAAGAAAATGCAAAAGGAAACGCGGGGACCAGGAGAGGTTTCAGCATGAGCATGATGATTCCCCAGAAGATCCCGATGATCATGCCCACCAGAATATCCGAAACATAGTGAACTCGCATGGCTACCCGGGCAATGCTGACGGTAAACGCCCACAGGAGAGCGAGCAACCCTATCCAGATTGGCGCGATGGAAAAAACGATCACCGCGATCAAAATTGTCCTGGCCGCATGGCCCGAGGGAAACGAATGAGGATCCGTATTGCGGTAGATCTTACCCCATTCACCCTTGGGACGGCGTCTTTTAACGATCAACTTGACCGAAAAAATGAGGATGGCCAGCGATAGAATGCCGGCGGCCATGAATGCACAGAACTCGATGACATTTGACGTGAAGATGTGGAACGCCTTTCCAAGGATCCACAGGATGAACAGTCCAAGCAGCCACCACCATGAATCACCTGAATGGGCAAAAAACGCTGCGATAAGCCAGAGGGTTTTTTTGGATCTGTCGATTCTCAGCTTGTCGGAGGTTCTCTGGTCAAATTCGAGGATTTTTTTTATGATCAAAGTGCAGTCCTTGCCATGTCGTATGGCAAGCTCTGAGTATAATCGAAGCTTGGGAATTGGACAATTTAACAATTTTGAAATGAAATGCCGATATGATTGAATTTGTTATCTGGTCTTGTATAATGATGGTATTGATGCTTGAGAAAGGGATAAGCCTGTGAAAAACAAACCTTCAATCCTGGTTGGTGTGGCTGTTTGCTGTGTATTAGTTAGCTGTCAGGGTGTCACCGAGAATAATTCAGCCAGTTTCGATGCTTCATCAATAGGTCCGGGTGATTGTTCCTATGGGGGCCTGTTGAAATCCATCGAGGCTCCTGACGCTCACACGGTAATCTTCACACTCTGCAGACCGGATCCCGCTTTCCCAGCCAAGATCGCGAATCCAGCTTTTGCGATCCTCGACTCTGATTATTTGGATCGCCGAGCAGGTTCTTCAGAGAATATCACGGACGACCCTGTTGGCACGGGTCCTTACAAAGTAAGTACCTTCACCGAGACAGGTCTTTCCCTCTCAAAAAATGACCTGTACTGGGGCGTACCTGCCAAATCTGACAAGATCAACTTTTCCTGGGTGAATGATCCCATCAACCGACTTGTTCCGCTGTGGAATGGAACGATTGATATCGTGAACGAACCACCCCCGAACACTTTTACCATGATTGCAAACAACCCGAACCTGAACCTCACTTACCGTTCAGGATACAATGTCTACTTTATCGGTATCAATACATCGATTGCTCCTTTCGACAAGCTGGAAAACAGAAGAGGTCTGGCATACGCGCTGGATCGTGAAAGCATCGTTGCGGATGAATTTCCAACAGGCGCGGTTGTCGCTGATCAGTTCGTGCCGCAAACGCTTTCCCCGGGATATTCTGCTAACCTGAAGTGGTACGACTATAATTTTGGAAGCGCAAATGTCAATTTTACGGCAGGCTTATTCGATTACGCACAGACCATCTACCTGTATTATGAGAAACCTTTAAAAGAATTGATCCCCGATCCTGGCGATGTGGCATACGCGATCACGACCCAGCTGCATGATGATTTTGGATTGAATCTTGTTCCCCGCCCTTTGGACTCGGCGTCATTTCTGGCGAACATCCAGGAAGGGCAGTTGGGGATTTTTCTGATGAAGCTCGACGCCAGTTACCCTGACGCTATTGAGTTCTACAACACTACCTTCCTTCAAAATACAGTTTATTTTGGTGATCTGGATGCGGATTTTCTCTCCAGCATTGAACAGGCCGGCTTATCGGACGATGCAGCGATTCGCCAGGAGAGGTACAACCTGGTGAATAATTACATCCGTGATCAGGTCATCGTGATCCCTGTCGCCCACATCAATACCGCCGTTGCATCATCTGTAACCGTGGATAACCTGGTAGCAGGACCTTTTACCATGAACCTCTCGAAGGTCACTTCGTCTGACAATGATATTTCGATTGCTCAACAATCCAAGCCTGTCACACTGGCACCGATGGATGAGTCAGATCCGGACACTTTCCGGGCAACCAGCCTGATTTACGACACTCTGGTGAATTATGATCTTCAAGGAAAAGGCGTAACGCCTGGTCTGGCAGATTCCTGGTATTCAAATGCCGACCTGACTGAGTGGACTTTTGTGCTTCATTTTGGGGCAAAATACTCAAACGGAGCGGATTTTGACGCCCGTGATGTACTTGGGACATTTGAGGCGATCTGGGATGAGGGAAGCGAGAATCACACAGGTAACACCGGAACATTTCTGATTTTCAAACAATTCTTTGGCGCGTTTTATAATTCACAGGCGCAGTAAAACCGGGTAAGCAAGAGTACCGGTAGAGCTGGGCTCTACCGGTTTTCTTTATCCGGTTTTAAGTTGGAGATTGGCAAGCTGTTCGATGACGCTGATGACTGCTGAATTATCCAGATCACCCAAACCATTTTGCAGCATGCTTGAAAATAATTGAGCATCAACCGCAGCGGAAGGCAGGGGAATACCGTATTCTTTAGCTGTGTCGAGAATGATGTTGAGGTCCTTGGACTGCATGCGCGCCTTGAAACCTGGAGCGCGGTTTCCGGCAAAAAGACGCTGTGGTTTTACATCCAATGTCCAGCATTGGGCCGCGCCGCCTTTGATGGCCTGCACGACCTTTTCTGGGTCCGCGCCTGTTTTCTGGGCAAAGATCAACAGCTCTGCCATGGCAACCATCTGCGCAGCGACCATGATCTGGTTAGCAGCTTTGGCGATCTGGCCGGCACCCGAGTCGCCGACCAGGGTGATCGATTTGCCGATCACATTAAAAATTGGCCGGACCATATCGAGCGCCTGCTGCGGTCCGCCGACCATGATTGCCAGCGTGCCGTCCCTCGCGCCGATATCACCACCGCTCACAGGCGCGTCTAATGAAAGAACTCCTTTTTCCGCCAGCTTACAGGCGATCAGGCGAGAAACGGCGGGTTTAATGGTGGAATTATCCACAAAAACCAATCCTGGATGAGAACCTTCGATGATACCCTTCTCGCCCAGAACGACCCGTTCGACATCCGGAGAGTCTGGCAGGTTGGTAAAGATAACATCGACCTGTTCCGCGACAGATTTGGGATCGTCTGCAGTGAGCGCACCTTCTCCGGCCAATTCCTCCACCGCGCTCCGACTGCGGTTGTGCACGACCAGGGGGAATCCGGCTTTTAAAATATTGCGGGCAATCGATTTTCCCATCAATCCCAAGCCAATGTATCCGATTCTCAGCATAGGGCGACTCCTTTTTTCTGATGGTTCAATGTTATCATATGACGATAGCGAGGTGAGAAGCACAGATGGTCGATCATAAAAAAACCTATCAATGTGAAGCGGACATGTACGAATTGCTGGTCAGTCGGGAGGACTACGAAGGAAACCTGCTGAGAGAGATCCTGAAAATATCCCCTTTGACCGATCTCAATGTCCTAGACCTGGGTACCGGTTCCGGGCGCGTGGCGCAGATGCTGCGGCCTTATGTTCGAGGGGTCGTGGCCACGGATACAGCGCTGCCGATGCTCGATATCGCTAAAGCCAAATTTGAACGCAGCGGATCACCGAACTGGTCGGTCGCAGGGGCTGATCATCGGGCGATTCCAATAAAAAACAAGTGGGCAGATGTGGTCATTTCCGGCTGGAGCATCTGTTACCTGGCGGATTGGTACCCACAGACCTGGGAAGATGAACTGCACTGCGCGATGAGCGAGATTGAGCGGGTTCTCGCTGCGGAAGGATGCGTGATCATTATCGAAACCCAGGGAACGGGATTCACGACGCCGAATCCCCCGCCGCACCTGGAGAAGTACTTTCAATACCTCGAACAAGCGGGATTTTTGCATTCGTGGATCCGTACAGATTACCGCTTTGATGATCTTGACCAGGCCGTGGCCACCACTTCCGCTTTTTTCGGTTCAGATTTCGGTGAAACGGTCAAAAAAAATGGATGGGTTGTCGTTCCCGAGTGCACCGGTCTGTGGTGGAAAGTGAAACCAATTCATCAAACTCGTGTTATTTAATATATGCAAATCTATTTTTTTTACCGGGTGGAATTTGCAGTCAATTAAAACTATTGAAGGAGTGAAGAAATGAAACTGTCTGCACCGAAAGTATTGACCCTCTTGATCGCTTTCTTATTGGTCGTAGCTGGGATTATTTTAAACTTTGTTGCCCCAACCTTTGTTGTGCCTCCCCTGTGGTTTGCTGTAGCTGGTTTTGTCCTGCTTGCTCTGGGCACACTGCTCAAAGGACTTTAATTCGTATATGTCTTTACAAAAGAATCCCGATCCCGGCATCGGGATTCTTTTGTAAACTTAAATATCATGAAAATGTATCTTTTTGAGTGGTGATTCATCTATATACCCAGGAGTGAAATATGAAGAAAAATATTTACCGTCAAATTGCAGTCTTGCTGTCGTTTGTTCTTGTTGTCATCGTCAATGCCCTGGCCAATTCCCTGCCGCTTAATGGGATTAATACCGGTGCGGTTTCGGATTCCTTCAATGTACTGTTCGTCCCGGCCGGGTACGTTTTTTCAATTTGGGGCCTGATCTACCTGCTTTTGACTGGATACACCGTCTACCACACCTTGCCAGCGCAGCGTGAAAATCCCCTTCTGCAGCGTACCGGCTGGTTGTTCGCGCTGTCTAACCTTCTCAACGCTGGCTGGATTATTGCCTGGCATTACGGCACTTTCGATTACTGGCTGACGATCGTGCTCATGCTGGGAATCCTGGCAAGCCTGATCACGATTTACCTGCGGTTGCAAATCGGCCTGCGCAGGTACACCTTGCTGGAGAAGGCGTTGGTGTCGATCCCCTTCAGCATCTATTTGGGATGGATCTCCATCGCGACGATTGCCAATGCCACGGATGTAATCGTTCTGTTGAGAGGAAACCAGATCATGGTTGGGGATGAGTACTGGACGATCGGAATGCTGGCGGTAGGCGTCGCGCTGGCCCTGGTTATGTTCGTGAGCCGCAGGGATGCTTTTTACCTTGCAGTTTTCGCCTGGGCGTTTGCCGGGATAGGTCAAAAGTGGATGGCGGCAGGTAAGTATGTGCCCGTTCAGATTGCTGCATTTATTTCGGCAGGGCTGATGACGGTTCTTGTCATTCTCTCCATTTTTTGGAAAAAGAAACTGGCGAAATAATTTCTGCTTAAATGGGCAAGGTCAGCCTGATTGGCTGACCTTGTCTTGTTTACTTTAATTGATTTCTGATCTTGAGCGCGCTTTCCTGGTAGGTTTTCAGGCGCTCTTTTTCTTTCTCCACCAGGGCGGGCGGCGCTTTCTGTGCGAATTCACCGGCAAGCAGCTTCTCAACTCTTCCAATCTGGGAATTAATTTCCTCAAGCTCCTTCCTCATTTTGCTCATCTCAGCTTCCCGATCGATCATGTCGGCCAGGGGAAGGAAAACCTGCACACCCTGGCACATGGCGCTGGCCGCTTCGGATGGCGGGGTGGCAAGGGACGCGAAGATCTGTAACTTTTCCCTGTCCAGGTGCGCCAGTGAGCAGATTGTTTCAGACTCCTGCAGCACAGTATCAAACATGGAACCGGCGGCCAGGATCGCGGGGATTTTTTTACCAGGCGTGACCTTCTTGTCCGCCCGCAGGTTGCGGAGGGCGCGGATGATGTCCATGATCACGTTGAACTTCTGCACGGACACATTCTCCCAAGCCTGATATTCACGGCTTACTGGCCACGACGCGATGATCAGCGCCTCTTCCCAGTTTTTCTCCTGGTCCAGGGGTTTGATTCCTTTCTGAATGGCTGCTTGTTTAAGATGAGACCATAATTCCTCGGTGACGAAAGGTGTGAAGGGATGCAGCAGCCGCAGGCTTGTATCCATAACATGCGCGAGGGTGCTGGCGGTGTAATATGCCATATCGCCCTGCTTGGCCAATTGAAGTTTTGATATTTCAAGGTACCAGTCCGCGAACTCGCTCCAGAAGAACTCGTATATTTGCCGTCCTGCTTCCCCGTACTGATGATTGGAAAATAACCGCTCCACATCTCTCACCAGGTGATTCAACCGGGCGATGATCCAGGTGTCAGCCAAGCTCCAGAGAGGTTCTGCGAGGGCTTTCTGGGGAGCATTTTCAATCGCGTTGATCACGAACCTTCCGGCGTTCCAGAGTTTGTTCGCGAAGTTGCGGTTGGATTCGACCTTTTTTTCATCGATGAACATGTCGCTCCCCGGAGCGGATCCCACCAGCATGCTGAAGCGCAGTGCGTCGGTGCCGTATTTGTCCATGATGATCAGCGGGTCAATCGAATTATCTTTTGATTTGCTCATCTTTTGTCCCTTTTCGTCCCTGATGAGCCCGTGCAGGTACACCGTGTGGAAGGGAGCTTTTCCAGTAAATTCAAGCCCAAACATGATCATGCGCGCGACCCAGAAGAACAGGATATCGTAACCGGTCTCCATGACGGATGTTGGGTAAAAATACTGCAGATCGGGCGTGTTATCTGGCCAACCGAGTGTAGAAAATGGCCACAACCCGGAAGAGAACCAGGTGTCCAGCACATCCTCGTCCTGGCGAATCGATGTGGAGCGGCAGTGCGCACACTCGGAGATATCCTCGCGCGATACGGTCATTTTTTCACAGGCATCGCAGTACCAGACCGGGATGCGGTGCCCCCACCATAGCTGCCGGCTGATGCACCAATCCTGGATATTCTCCATCCAGTTGTAATAAACCTTGGAAAAGTGCTCGGGAACGATCTTGATGTGCCCATCCTGAACTGCCTGCAACGCGGCTTCTGCCAGGGGTTTGATCTTGATGAACCATTGTGTCGAGACCATTGGCTCGACAATCTCTCCCCCGCGCTGGGAACGGGGGACCTTCAAGGTGTACGGTACTTCTTTGATCACCAAACCGGCTGCTTTCATGTCAGCCCAAAGCCTTATACGACATTCAAATCGATCCATACCAGAATATGGACCACCGTTTTCGTTCACCCTGGCGGTTTGGTCCAGCATGGATATGAAATCCAGGTTGTGCCGTTGACCAATGGCGTAGTCGTTTGGATCATGCGCGGGGGTTATCTTCAAAGCCCCAGTGCCGAAATCCCGATCCACGTACTCGTCCGCGATCACGGGTATCTCCCGGTTTGTAATTGGAACGACAGCCTTGCAGCCGATGAATTTTTGATACCGCGGATCGTCAGGATGCACTGCCACAGCGGTATCGCCCAGGATCGTTTCAGGACGGGTTGTTGCGACCGGGATATACTCTTCTCTGGAGCCGGCAAGCATATACTTAAAATAGTAAAGGAAGCCCGCTTCCTCCGAATACTCAACCTCGAGATCGCTGACAGCGGTTTTTAACAGTGGAGCCCAATTGATCAAACGTTTTCCTCGATAGATCAAGCCTTTCTCAAAAAGACGAACGAATGCTTCGCGGACGGCTTGTGAAAGCCCTTCATCCAATGTGAACCGTTCACGGCTCCAATCGCAAGATGCGCCTAATCTTTTGATCTGCTGCGTGATCAAGCCGCCGTACTTGTTTTTCCATTCCCATGTGCGTCGGAGGAATTCCTGGCGGCCTAATTCCTCGCGTTTCAGCCCCTCTTTTTCCAGCATTTTTTCAACTTTTAGCTGCGTGGCGATGCCCGCATGGTCTGTTCCCGGAACCCACAGGGTGGGCAGACCTTTCATGCGGGCATGCCGGATCATCAGGTCCTCCATCGACACAAACATCGGGTGTCCCAGGTGCAGCTCGCCGGTCACGTTGGGAGGTGGAATTGAGATGACAAAAGGTTTTTTATCGGGATCAAAGCCTGGTTTCCTGGGATCGTTGGATGGTTCAAAGTAGCCACCTTTGTCCCACATTTCATAAATGCGAGGTTCGACTGATTTGAATTCGTACGTTTTTGTTAACTCTTTTGCCATTCTTTCTCCTTATGAAAAAAAACCTTTCATCCCTGAGGACGAAAGGCTGTCTTCCGTGGTACCACCTCTTTTCGCCAGTACATGGCGCGCTTTTCCGGTATATGTTGACCGGTGCTGCAGTAACGGGCATACCCGTGCTGGTCTAATTTCTTTCGATTTCTTCAGCAGTAAGCCCAGGCGACTTCAACCTGTGAATTTCCCGGAAAGCTTTCACCACAAGGCTTTCTTCTCTGCAGGGATCGATCAGGTTTACTATTCCTAGCTTGACTATTACCTTGCTGTGATTATAGTCTTGTGTGCGTTGTTGTCAAGAATGATGCATTGCCTGAGGTTCTTTGATACAATAGACGACTGGCGTTGAAGCTATGAGGAATATTCGAGCGATACTTTTTATTGTGATCTTTTTAACAACTGCTGTTGGATGCAAACCAAACCCCGGCAGTGCCATTGAGGCAACCCCCCACACCCAAGGCGATCTGATGCTGACCCCATCTGCCACGGTTTCAGCGGACCCGACCGCTCATCCTGATCTGCTGGTAGAGATGAGTGACCTGGAGGAAAAACAAATTACATTCTGGCACTCTTTTACGGGTGAGACGCGCTCAGTTATCCGAGCGCAGGTGAACGATTTCAACCAGACCAACGAGTGGGGAATATTTGTTGAGATTCAGGATTTCACCGGTTTTGATCTGATGCGGGAAGCGCTGGCAGACACGGAAAATATTTCTGGCTATCCAGACGTGATCACGGCTCCACCAGAATTTCTGAACGGTCAAAGCGCCTCATCACCTGCCGTCATTGCGCTGGACCATTATGCTGATTCACTCTTGTTTGGTATTCCGGACAAAAAGGATTATTATGACGCGGTTTGGATGGGCGATGTGGATGGGGGGAAGCGTTACGGGTTACCGGCGTACCGCTCCGCCCAGGTGATGTTCTACAATCAAGCTCTCGCGCGGGAGCTTGGATTTGGCTCCTTTCCAGCAACGATCAATGAGTGGAAGAATCAATCCTGTTCAGCGGCATTGAGCAACAGCTCTGATTCCGACAAGACCAACGATGGAACGGGGGGCTGGATTGTGGATCTGACATCCGCGACCTGGTTGAACTGGATCAGTGTTTTTGGGGAGGATTCTGCTGCGGTGGGTCCCGATTTTCTTTTCAGCACCGCGCAGAACGAATCAGCATTTCAATTCATCCGTGCGTTATTTGACGATGGCTGTGCTTGGTTCCCTCGCGAACAGAAACCTCAGGAATACCTCCGGGATGGATACACGCTGTTCTATTCCGACAGGCTGGAAAGGGTGCTGATACAAGAGCACCATTCCGGCGAGGGTTTTTCTTCAGCGGATTGGGATGTGTATCCATTTCCTGGTCTTAACGGGGCGGGTGTTCTCATCCTGCATGGGTATTCTTATGGGATCTTTGAAAGCGACCCTGCTGGTCAACTGGCCTCCTGGTTATTCATCCGCTGGTTGCAGGACCCGCTGAAGTTGGCAGAAGTCGTAAAAGTGTCCGCATCGCTCCCCTTGAAAAAATCAGCAGCTTCGCTGCTGTCCGGTTATGGCCAGCAACATCCCCAGTGGCTGTCGATCGTCGGATACTTGGAGGAGGCACACCCTGCTCCTGCATCAGCGGATTGGCAGATCAACCAGCTGGTACTTCAAGATGCTGCCTGGCAATCCTTGCAGGCGAATGTGACCAGCGCGGATATTCCCAATCTGCTGCGTCAGGCAGATGACACTGTCGCGGATATCCAGACCCAGTTCGTGAGCCCATGAAGAAAGCTGTCGTGTACACGGACGGCGCTTGCGACCCGAACCCTGGCAGGGGAGGCTGGGCGGCTCTGGTTGTTTCCAACGGGAAGGAAAAAATGATCAGCGGATATGATCCCATTTCAACCAACAACCGCATGGAGATGACCGCTGCGATCAGGGCATTCCAGTCGATCAAAGACACGGCGCACATTGACATCTTCACCGATTCACAGTACTTGATGAAAGGCATCACTGAATGGATGCCGAAATGGATCCAGAAGAATTGGCGCAGCACATCCGGAAAGGTCGCGAATCGCGACCTCTGGGAAGAATTGCTTGAAGCGCTGAAACCCCACCATGTTCATTGGCATTGGGTGAAAGGGCACGCGGGGGATGAATACAATCAGCGTGTGAATTGGGCAGCCGTTAGAGCCAGGCGAAAGATTTCGGATTGATTAGCTAACAAAAAAGCGAGCCAAATGCTCGCCCTTCGATGAAGAGGCGTCGACGGGATTTGAACCCGTGATCAGGGTTTTGCAGACCCTTGCCTTCCCACTTGGCCACGACGCCGGGTGAATCAAGAGCGGGCGATGGGACTCGAACCCACGACCTTCTCCTTGGCAAGGAGACGTTCTACCAACTGAACCACGCCCGCATCTTTTTGCTCGTCTTGATGACCAAGCGAAGGGATTTTAGCAAAGAACGATGCTTTCGTCAACCCAACAGGAAGTGGAAGTTTCTAATTTTTCGCTGCTACTTTTGTTGTAAAATAATCACAAACCAACAAGGAGTCGAAATGACAAACAATCAAATTCCAGAAAAGAAAGAACCAGATTTTCAAGATTTAATCCCTAAAGAAAATACAGATCTTGCGGTAAAGACCAGAACGAACCCGCTGGCGATTGCCAGTCTTGTTTTGGCGTTGTTGCCTGTTTTGTTGAGCTGCTTCTTATTAAGAAATCTTTTTCTCTTTGGGCTCATAAATGGAATTTGCTACATAGTCGCGATAATTCTGGGAACGGTTGCGAAAAAACAAATCAAAGTTTCCAACAATGAGGTGCGCGGCAAGGGTATGGCAAATTGGGGAATCGGGATATCTGTCTTGGCGATCGTATTAACAATTGTCCTGATCGTTTTAGCAATTGCCGGTGCTGGCGCCCTTATTCAATGGATTCTAAGTATGATTGGTTAAAGTCAAAAATTTTTATATAGTGGTCAGACCGGGGATTAAACCTACCGGTCTGATTTAATTTCACCACCAACAACCTTCGATATAATTTGATCATGAACTCAAGAGATAAAAATAGTCAGAATAGAGACAACGCGATAGAGCTTCCTCCGGCTTTACCGGCCGTCCCCGAACCTTTACATGAACATTACCAAAAAAACTACCCTGTGATAAAAACATCGACCCAGGCAATACTAAGCCTGGTCTTTTCTCTTGCTCCGGTTGTTCTGGTTTGGATTCCGATCCTTTCCTTCCTGGCACTCCTGTGTCCGATCGCTGGAATTATCATGGGATTCATTGCCAAGAAAAAGATTGCTCAAAATCCTTATGAATTATCCGGGAATGGACTGGCGCTTGGTGGAATCATAACCGGGTTTGTATTGCTGGGATTAACCATTCTGGTTGCCATTACATTGTTTATCATCTCTGCTATAGTTGGAGCTGTCACTCGCGCCATAGGGGGCGTGATCACCGAGACATTAATTGACATAATTAGCAGGCTTCTTTCCGGGAAGTAAAGAGGGGTATGAAGTAGCGGGGTTAACCGAACCGGCCCTGAACATAATCCTCGGTCCTGGAGTCTTTGGGAGCGATGAAAAGTTGCTTGCCTGTACCGACTTCTATCACTTCACCCTGCAAGAAGAAGGCTGCATAATCGGCGATACGGGCTGCTTGCTGAACATTGTGCGGAACCAGGACGATGGTGTACGTTTCCTTCAAACGGATGATCAGCTGCTCGATCTTCGCGGTGGAAACTGGATCAAGGGCTGATGTGGGTTCATCCAGAAGAATCACCTCCGGCTTCAACGCCAGAACTCTTGCCAGGCACAACCTTTGCTGCTGCCCGCCAGAAATGGCCACAGCCGGGTCCCGCAGCCGATCTTTGACCTCGTCCCACAAAACAGCCAATCGCAAAGCTTCTTCAACTTTGTCAGATATCAGGCGCTGGTCTTTTTCCCCTGCCATTTCAAGGCCGAAAGACACGTTATGGAAAATGGATAACGGTAAAGGCATGGGCCGGGAAAAAACAATGCCTATCCTCCTGCGCAGATCCGCCAGGTCAACATCCTCATCCTCGATGTTCCTGTTTTTAAAAAGTATCCGTCCCGAAACAGACTGTTTCTCCACCAGGTCATTCAAGCGGTTCATCGAGCGCAGTAACGTCGATTTCCCTCCGCCGCCGGGTCCGAAGAGCACATTGATCGCATTCGCTTTGATGTCCAGATTGATGTTGCGAAGGCTTTCCGAACCATCCAGATATGTCAGCGAGTAATTCTCGATCTTGATGATATCCATGGGCGTCACCACTGGCGTTTGGCTCGGGCGCGTGATCGGATGATCGTCGCGATCACATTCATTCCAAGGACGAATATCAACAGTACTAGGACTGTGGCGTATTGAATTTGGATGGGCATGCCGGGGACTTGAGTGGAAATGACAAAGATATGATAAGGCAATGCCATGGTGGGATCAAGCGGTGAATTGGGGAGCCTGGGAAGAAAGAATGCGGCTCCGGTAAAAAGGATTGGGGCAGTCTCACCCGCGGCTCTTTCAAGCCCGAGAATCACACCCGTGAGGATGCCAGGCATTGCCTGCGGCAGGATGATCCTGCGAATGACCTGCCACTGTGTCGCACCCAATGATATACCCACCACGCGAAAGGATGTCGGGACCTGTCGGAGAGCTTCTTCCGTCGTGCTGATAATCACCGGTAAAGTCATGATCGATAATGTCAGTGAAGCCGCCAGGATGCTGGTGCCAAGTTTCAGGAACAAAACGAACAACCCAAGACCGAATAAACCATAAACCACGGACGGTATTCCGGCAAGGTTGATGATCGCTATCCGGATGAGCAGCGTCCAGCGGTTTTCCCTTGCGTACTCCGCGATATAAATCCCGGCCGCGATACCAAGCGGAACCGAGAATACTGCTGTGCCAACCGTCAGCCACAGTGTGCCAACGATCGCTGGAAGGATCCCCCCTTCGGTCATTCCCTTGCTGGGCATGGTCGAAAGGAATTCCCAGCTAATCCCTGAAACGCCATGAACCATGATGAATACTACAATCCCGACGATTGGCAGAACGGTTACGAGAGCAACACCCCGCAGAAGAAGAAATCCCCAGATCTCATCTTTGTGCAGAGGGGCTCTGGACGCGCTCTTCACGATAAAACCCTTTCACTTCTTTTCTTTTTCTTAAAACTTACCCAGGACGCGGCAATGTTGATCCCGAGGGACAAAAGGAAAAGAATGATCCCGATAAAAAACAGTACATGGTAATGAACACTGTTTCTGGCAACCTCGCCCATTTCGGATGCAATCGTCGCTGTCATCGTCCTCACGGGAAGCAGTATTGCGTCCCACGTCTTCGGAACCACGGGGGCGTTCCCGGTGACCAGCATGACGGCCATCGTTTCTCCCAACGCCCGTCCAACACCCAGCATCACCGCCGTAATGACACCTGATCTTGCTGCAGGCAGCGTCACGCCCCAGATCGTCTGCCACCTGGTCGCACCTAATGCAATGGAAGCTTCACGGTAAGATTTGGGAACAGCATTCAACGCATCTTCTGCTATGGACACGATCGTTGGAATGGCGATCATGCCTAGAAGGATAGCGCCGGTCAGAGCCGTTAAACCCGTTGCCAATCCCAGTGTTTTCCTTAAGAAAGGGGCTATGACAAAATAGCCGATGAAGCCGAGAACCACTGAGGGTAAACCAGCCAACACTTCAATAATTGGTTTTAAGATTTCCTTGACAGCCTGTGGCGCGATTTCTGATATATACACCGCGGTGCCCACCCCAAATGGAAGGGCAATCATCACAGCAGCGATCGTGACAAGCAGCGAGCCGCCCAGCAGCGGCCAGATACCGTAGTATCCTTCTGTCGGGTACCAAATTGAATTGAACAGCTCAGACAGTTCAACTTCTCCCAACGCAGGCAACCCTTCTCTCAACAGAAATAGGAAGATGACTGTCACGAGCACGATGCTTGAATATCCCGCCAGCTTAATGAGTGTGGACGCGGATCGATCGTTTCGGGCTGCGTGCGAGGTCATTCTTTGATCGTCCCGTCTACGGGTACGAAGCCCAGATCGGTGACGATGGATTGTCCATCCTCGGAGATGATCCAATCCAGGTAATCGCGAACCTCCTTGGCAGGTTCCCCCCTGGTATACATATACAAAGCGCGTGAAATGGGATACGTTCCATTGTTCACGGATGCGACGGAGGGCAGCACCGGCAAACTGGAATTGTTCACAGCCACCCCGAGCACTTTTACATCTGAGGTGATATATCCCAACCCGTCGTAGCCAATTGCGTTGGGATTATCTTTCACTTCGGTGATGATTCCTTCCGAAGAAGGAAGCAGCAGAACTGTCGGCGCGAATATCGACGGATCATCCGGATTGTTCATCCTGATAACAGTTTCGAGGAAGTATACGTGCGTGCCTGAATTAGATTCACGCGATAAGGCGACAATGGGCCTGTCTTCCCCGCCCACCTGTTTCCAGTTGGTATACTCACCTTTGAATATGCGCGACACTTGTTCCAGCGATAACGACTTCACCGGGTTATGCTGATTGACGATGACGGCAATGGCGTCTTTGGCGACGATGAACTCGACTGGATCGAAGCCTTTGGTTTGTGCCTGGCTTATCTCCTCTTCTTTTATCTGCCGTGAAGCATTGGCAATATCCACGGTTCCGTTGATCAGGGAGGTGATTCCGGTTCCAGAGCCACCCCCGGTAATTGAGAGGGATACTCCAGGATATTTGATCTTATACGCCTCCGCCCAGGCCAGGGCAAGATTTACCATCGTATCCGAGCCTTTGTTCTGGATCGTAAGAACTGGCTGATTGGCCGATGGGGACGAGCTGCTGCAAGCTACCAGGCTGATGGCGAGAATTAGGACAGAGAGGATATATTTCCGATCCACAAGGGAAATTATAATGTAAACCCTCCGCAGATGAGCTTTCTGATTAAGGTATAATCCCCTCTCGCCCGAAACCTGATTGAGGATGGAATATGGATACTGCAAAAGAAGACAAAAATCCGGTCGTTGATATAGACGAACAAATGCGTTCTGCGTATCTGGATTACGCCATGAGCACGATCGTCGCTCGCGCCCTGCCAGACGCGCGCGATGGATTGAAGCCGGTACACCGCCGTATCCTGTACGCCATGCTGGATATGGGTATCCGTGCGAACAGCGCCTACAAAAAATCCGCGCGCATTGTTGGTGAAGTGTTGGGTAAGTATCATCCCCATGGGGACCAGGCAGTCTATGAAGCTATGGCCCGCATGGCACAAAATTTCTCGATGCGCTATATGCTGGTTGATGGCCAGGGAAATTTTGGTTCCATCGATGGCGACCCGCCAGCAGCCATCCGCTATACGGAAGCCAGGCTTGACGCCTTGGCTGAAGAGCTGCTGGAGGATATCGATAAGAACACCGTAGATTTTGTCGACAACTTCGATGGGTCACTTCAGGAGCCATCCATATTGCCTGGAAAATTTCCCAACCTGCTTCTGAATGGTTCGTACGGAATAGCTGTCGGAATGGCCACGAATATCCCTCCTCACAACCTGAAAGAACTGACAGCGGCGATATCATACTTGATCGATCATTACGAACACATGGATGACGTGAACATTGACAAGTTGATGGAGTTTATCCCCGGCCCCGATTTTCCAACCGGGGGAATCATCATCGGCAGTGAGGGCATCAAACAGGCATACAGCACCGGACGAGGACGCCTGATTGTCCGCGGCATGACGCAAATCGAAGAAACGAAAAATGGCCGCCAGAGGATTGTGATCACCGAGATCCCTTATCAAGTGAATAAAACCAATCTGATCGAGCGCATTGCGGATCTGGTGCGGGATGGAAAGATCACAGACATTTCGGATCTGCGGGATGAATCGGATCGACGGGGGATGGGGATCATCATCGAGCTGAAACGCGGCGCAATCGCCCTGAAAGTCCTCAACCAGCTGTATAAATTCACACCGCTGCAGTCAACCTACAGCATTCATCTTTTAGCACTTGTCGAAGGTGAGCCCCGTCTTTTGTCCCTTAAAAGGGCGCTGCAGGTGTT
Organism: uncultured Anaerolineaceae bacterium; assembly: GCA_964498605.1. Lineage (GTDB taxonomy): Bacteria > Chloroflexota > Anaerolineae > Anaerolineales > Anaerolineaceae > JBGQAS01. The sequence continues at coordinate 22,562 of CAZCHK010000008.1, forward strand.
TTTGGACCACCGCAAGCAGGTCATCACAAGGCGATCTCAATATGATCTGGAAAAAGCACGCCAAAGGGATCACATTCTCCAGGGTTATTTGATCGCTTTGGCCAATCTGGATGCAGTCATCCGGACGATCAAAGAGTCACCCGACGCGGACACAGCGAAAGACAGATTGGTCAAACAGTTTAAACTGACCGAGGTTCAGGCCCAGGCAATCCTGGACATGCAGCTGCGCAGACTGGCTGCATTGGAAAGACAGAAGATTGAAGAAGAACACAGAGAACTACTGAAACGAATTGCGTATCTTGAGGATTTGTTAGCCCACCCGGAAAAGATGCTGGAGGTGATGCGGTCAGATCTCAATGACATGGCGGAAAAATATGGGGATCAACGGCGCACAAGGATTCAGGGTGAGAACGCGAAATCTTTCAATGACGAGGACCTTGTTACGGATGAGCCAGTCCTGATCACTGTTACACAGAAGGGGTATATCAAAAGGGTTGCGGCTGGCTTATATCGAACACAATCGAAAGGCGCGCGGGGTGTATCCGGTCAGGCGATGAGGGAGGAGGACGCGGTACTGATCCTCCTGCCAGCACGAACGCTTCAAAATATTTTATTCTTTTCCGACAAAGGAAAGGTGTTCTCTGAGAAAGCGTACCGCATCCCTGATGCCAATCGGACTGATAAGGGTGTGCCGATCATCAACGTCATCGCGACAAGCCCCGGAGAGCGCATCACTGCTGCAGTGGCAGTGCCCTCCTTTGACAAGGACCTCTATTGCGTGATGGCGACTTTAAGCGGTACGGTCAAGAGGATCGCATTGTCTGAATTCAACAGTGTCCGCCCATCCGGTATGGCTGCCATGAAGCTGGCTGGGAAGGACGAACTGGGTTGGGTGCGATTAACCAACGGCAATGATGAATTAATCCTCGTCACCGCAAAAGGAAGAGCATTGCGGATAAAAGAAACAGATATTCGTCCTTCAGGCCGGCAGGCGGGTGGAGTCACTGGCATAAAGCTGCAGGGGGATGATCTGCTTGCGTCCATGGACGTTGTTGCAGCAGGAGGATTTTTGCTGGTTGCAACCCTGAATGGGTACGGAAAGCGGACATCCTTAGACGATTATCCCGCCAAGAACCGCGCGACTCAGGGCGTGACCGCGTTGGACGACAAGTACTTTTCGAAAACAGGAAACATCTGCGCGGCCAGGGTTGTAAACAGTGAAGATGAAATAACAATGGTTTCAGCAAATGGCATCATGTTGAGAGTAAAAGTTGAAGTCGTTCCAGTGAGTGGGAGAAGTACGCGGGGTTCAATTATCATGGCGCTTGGAGAGGGTGATGCGTTATCATCACTGGCCTGCCTTTCAGCTGATTTTCTTCAAGCAGAATCAAGCGAAGATGAAAAGACCCCCTCAAAGGGTTCTTAAAATGGAAAGTTGATCTTTCCAAAAATGACGAGACATGCAGTGCCAATAACACAGGTGACAAGCAGGAGCAGGCTTGCTACGATGAATCGTTGGGCAGGGCTCATCCCCAAGAATTTTTTCTTCCCAGGAGCATCAAGCGGATAGAATTCCGGGGTGTCTACTTTTAGTTCCTGAACTTCTTCCTTATTGTCCTCTAATGCAGAACTGCGCAGATCATCCAGCATCACATACCTCCAAGTCGTAAAAACACATCACCAACAGTGATCATTTTCACGACGCCTGAATCTAATTCTATCTTAAGGCATCCATCTTTGGCAACACCCAGGACACGACCTTTCATGACAGGAGTTCCCTTCTCAACGATTTGGACGATTTTATCCTTATACGCCAGGTGCTCCCCCCAATATTCTAAGAATTCATCTTCATCTAATTTCCCCAACCAAAAAAACAGCTGATGCAGCACTTGTTTTAAGAAAGCAGCCGCATCCGGTTTGTTTTCTGTAAAATCTCCAATCCCTGCAGCTTCAAACAGCAGGGATTGGTTGGCAGGTGCACTGTTTTTTAAGAGGTTTATGCCTATTCCGAGGATGATACCCATTAACGTGCCGCCTTCCCAATTGGCTTCCGCCAGTACCCCGCATACTTTTTTTCCCTTGATCAGCACGTCATTCGGCCATTTGACTTGCGCGGATATACCGAATTCTGTTTCTATCGCATTACAAACGGCAATCGCTCCCAAAGGTGAAAGTAATACCAAGTTGTTAAAAAGACGCGCTTCAGGTTTCAGGATCAGGCTGAAAGTCAGAGATCCTTGGGGGTCAGAATACCATCTTCTGTTCATTCGGCCCCGGCCTTCTGTTTGTTCAGCAGTGAAAACAAAGCAGGGATATTCCAGGCTGCACTTCAGCAATTCAGCTGCGTAATCGTTCGTGGAAGCTACGCGTTTGAGGTAATGGATGTCCTTTATGGGAAGGTCTCTTAATACATCACGCAGGTGGATTTCTTCCATACCGGCTATTGTATCAGCTACCTTCATCCGGAGTATCGTCGAAGTTCTTGATTTTATTCTTTTGTGATAAGATAGCCCCCGTGAACCAAGAAGCTGATAATCTCATCACCATCATCGAAGGACCTACTCCGGTATTTGAAAATACTGCGGATTTCTGGTCAGAGGGAATCACGGAAGGCCCCGGTTTGCTACCTGTTTCGCTGGTCAGATTAAGGACATATAATGGCGCCAACCTTGTCGAAAGGTGCCATGCGGCATGGAAAAATAACGGCATGATGTATCTGCATTATAAAAATGACATTGGGTTGGAAGAAAAAACCCCCATTTTTGGAGCAAGGTGTGTCGATACCGAGGACGGTCAAGTACTGTTCCTGTGGGTCAAAGGCACGCACACATAAAAAAAGTGCCCCAGGAGGGGCTCGAACTCTCAACCTAAGCGTTAGGAGTGCTTTGCTCTATCCATTGAGCTACTGGGGCTTGCGATTAATTATAGCAAAAAAATGAATGATATAAAGCGATTGCCAGACTGGTTTTCACCATTCTGGCAATCATCAGGGAGGGATCGCCACTGTGGTTAGAGTGGCTGGATATCAACTGATTAGGTTGATACCTGTAAATATTATATACAATATTTATCCGATTTGTATTAATATTCTATTAATTGTTTTCCTTTGGGAAAGTCTTCAAGAAATGAGCTTGAATTTCCAGATCATCCTGTGGCGATAAAAGAGGTTTTTCATTCACGTAACTCATTGATCCGTCTTTCGAAAGGCTCAGCAACTTTCGAAAATCGCTGGAACTGATTGCTTTGCATCGCAACCGCTTTGCCCCACTCTGGATTTTTCGATCAGACGAGACAACGACTACTTCAGCGGCACGTTTTCCTAATTCTTCTAGGTAGTGGAGAATCACATCATCAGCTTGTGTGCTGCCCTGAACATTATGGACAGTGATCCTGCCGGACTTGAAGACCCCTGCTCTTCCCGCGGGCGCCCTATCAAAAAACACATGGATCGTGCTTTTCGCGCCAGGATGAAAAGATTGGAGAATGGCCAGCAGTTGATTTTCTTTATCCATATTGCCCAGCCCGCCCGCTATGATCAACGGAATGAGGTTGTGTCCATCAATGATGTAATCCAAACTTTCCTCCTTTCTTTCTTTTTATGCTATCATTCAATCAGGGAAATTGCCAGTGAAAAAACCCTTTTTATTTGTAGTGCTGAACATATTCATTTCCGCGGTCACGACCGTGATCGTTTTGATCTTTTGGGACGCCTCTCACAAGGTGGCAGAACCGCAACCTTCCGGTGCGGGTGAACCAACTCAAGCGATCAATCTGTCGGAATGTGAAGGGACGATCCCGGAGAGCGCCGAGGTGCTGCTGGAAGTCGTCAATGTGACCGGCATCGGGGATATCGTAAAAGAAGAAATCACCATTAAGTACCGCGGAACAGATACCGTGTGCCTGAATGGGTGGGTCATCAAAGGCAGGGGTAACAATGAGTACGCTTTTCCGAGATTCTACCAGCTGTTTACAGAAGGAGTGCAAATCAAGCTGCGGTCCAGGATCGGGGAGGATACTGCCCTGGAGTTATACTGGGATCTTAAGGAAGCAGCCTGGAGTTCTGGCGATGTGATCAAAGTGGTCGACGCGCGGGGGAGCATCCATTCCACCTTTGTGATACCTTAATTTCAAGGTAAAAGAAAAAATGACAAAAGCTTTTTACAATAAATGGCGACCTGGAACTTGGAATGAAGTTGTCGGACAGGAACATGTTGTCCAGACTTTAAAAAACGCGATTCGATCAGACAAAGTCTCACACGCGTATATATTCGCGGGACCCAGGGGCACGGGGAAAACGACCACAGCTCGAATATTGGCCAAAGCGGTCAACTGCACATCTTCGAACCCTGAGAATCGACCCGATAACACGTGCGATTTTTGCAAAGAGTTGGACAGCTCAAGATTTCTGGACCTGATTGAAATTGATGCCGCCTCCAATACGAGTGTAGAAGATGTACGGGATCTGAGAGAAAAGGTCAACTACGCCCCTTCCAGAGGAAAATACAAAGTCTACATAATCGATGAAGTGCACATGCTGTCCACTGCCGCTTTTAATGCACTCCTAAAAACTTTGGAAGAACCACCTGCTCACGCGATCTTTATTCTGGCCACGACGGAATTGTATAAAGTACCAGCAACAGTTTTATCCCGCTGCCAGAGGCATGAATTCCGCCGTATCCCCGTCGTGAAAATGGTCGGATATTTGAAAGAGAAAAGTGACGCGGAGGGGTTAATAATTTCCGAAGAAGCTCTTCTGGCGATTGCGCGTTACGCCACCGGGAGCATGCGTGACGCCATCTCTCTCCTGGATCAGCTATCTAGTTTTAAGACCGAAATATCATTGGAACTTGTGCAAACCATTCTGGGCACGGCAGCCAATCAATCAGTCATCGATCTGGTTGATTCGATGATTAAGGGGGAGCTTGCCAATGGTTTTCAGGTGATCCGGACTGCTATCGATGCAGGGATTGATACCCGTCAATTTTCCCGCCAAATCGTTGATTACTTACGCATGATGCTTAAAATGAAAGCTGGTGATCACGCGCAATTGGAAATTACCAGTGATCAAAAGAATACTCTCGAAAACCAGTCCCGGTTTTTTTCGTATGAAACCCTTGCTGACTTGGTTCGAAGCTTTAACGAATCAGCTTCCGACACAAGGACAGCGAACCAACCGGGATTACTATTGGAAATTGCTTTAACAAAAGCCGTAACGCAAAAAAAAGATACCACCGGTGTTCCAATTCAACCCAAAGAAAACCGAAAAGCTTTGGATGAAAACGAACCTGCGGGATCCCAAAACCGCGAAACACGTTCAGAAGTAAAATCGTCTCCCAAAGAAGATTCTGCTGATAAAATGAAGGCTTCAACGGACCGGCATCAATCCTCCGACAGCTCATCGGATGATCCAAATAGGATCATCGGCGCATGGGCGGAAATCGGCCGTGCGATCAAGCAGGTTGGAAAGCACCAGACGTCCGCTTTGCTCAATTCGTGCAAACCCATACTGAAAAATGGCGTTGTCTGCCTGGCATTTAAGAGTGAATTGCTAAAAAATAAAATGGAAACCGGTGAACACCTGGCCGTTACCAAGTCCATGATCGGTCAGATATGCAAAGTCGAAATTGACGTGACATGTTCCGTGGTAGACAATGAGATTCTTCCTCTTCCAGAAAACATTGACGGCAGTGGAATGGTTGGTACTGCCATCAACCATGGTGGGAAGATCATAAACAAATGAATTTCAAAGGATAAGTACTTGGAGGATAAAAATGGCAAAAGGATATAACCGACCCAGTGGTGGCGGCTCTGGTGGTGGAATGATGCAGCAAATTAAAAAGCTGCAGGAACAAATGGAGATCGCCCAGGCTCAACTGGCTGAAGAAACTGTCACATCCAGCGTGGGCGGGGGAAGTGTCAAAGTGACAATGACTGGTGACCAGAAATGTACAGCGATCGAAATCCTTCCCGAGGTGTTGAAAGATGCGGATACCGAGATGCTGCAGGACCTGATTCTTTCGGCTGTGAATCTTGCGTTGGAGGAATCAAGTAAATTAAAAGAAGAAAAAATGACTCCTTTTTTGGGTGGCATACCCGGTCTTGGAATTTAGTCTTATGCGCGGATTGCCTGATCCAATTCAAGATCTGATCGACGCTTTAGAACGCTTGCCGGGCGTGGGACCGAAAACCGCATCCCGGCTGGTATTTCACCTGGTCAAAGGTACGGATGACCTTCCGCAGTCATTGGCTCAGGCGCTCATCTCGTTGCGATCGAATATTAAAAGCTGTCCGATCTGTTTTAACATCATGGACGCATCCAGAGAGACATGCGATATTTGTTCTGACATGAACAGGAATGGAAAAGTAATTTGCGTGGTGGAAGAACCTCTTGATGCGTTGATGCTGGAACGAGCCGGGGTCTTCGATGGTATTTACCATGTACTTCAAGGCGTCCTCTCACCAATTGAGGGGATTGGCCCGGAGGATATTCGGATCACCGCTCTTGTGGAAAGAGTCACAACGGGCAAGGTGGAAGAGGTCATTCTGGCAACCAACCCTAGCATGGAAGGAGATGCGACAGCCCTTTACATCCGCCAGGTTTTGCAAAAATCCTCAATCAAGATCACGCGGCTTGCGCGGGGGTTGCCGACAGGGAGCGATCTGGAATATGCTGATCAAAACACTCTGGTAAGAGCGCTGACTGGTCGCCAGGAAATGCAATAAAGGATGCAACGTGTTCGATTTGCAGCTGTTTTCCTTAAACGTAAGCAATAAACATGATGAACCGGATTTACCCGGTGCAATGGCGTTCCCTCCGCCGAAAAGGACTGCGCGGGGAAGAAGTCTGGATATCCTGAATGTATTCATCGATTTTTCTGGCGAGGATGAAAACTCTAAGGACTGGAAAACCTCTGTCATAAAAAGCTTTGCGTCCACTTTTTATGCGACAAGTGGATCCGTAACGACCGCGGTGAGGAGCGCTGTTGAGGTTCTAAACAACTCATTACTGCAGCGCAATTTTAAGGTTCCCCAGGGTACGGCGCAGATCACCGCCACGCTGAATCTCTTTGTTCTGCGTGAAAGCACCTTGATCATTGCGCATGCCGGTCCCACGCAATCAGCTTTCATAAGCGATTCGACGGTTGAATTTTTCACGGATGAATCACAACTCCGGCCGTTGGGGGTAAGCAGGACTCCATCGGTCACTTTCTTTCAGCCCAATCTGACCGAGAACGCGCTGCTGGTATTTTGTCCGAAACCACCTTCGATATGGGATGAGGTGTTATTGATTGGCAGCAACACATTACCCGCAGACGCACTGAAGCGAAAATTGACAAGCCAGGCTGGCGCGACCGTGAAAGCCCTTTTCACGCGCTTTGTCCAGGGGAAAGGTTTGATCTTTCGCCGAAGATTGCAGGAGCCAATGCCGAGATCGGCCAGCGTGAGCTCCGCGTCCGAAAATTCGATCGATCAACCTGGCAGTCAGGTTCAAGCTGATAAAAAACCAGTTGTCACTCAAGAATCTCTTCCGTTGAAGATCGAGGATTCAATCCTGGATCCCGGCTCACAGGATGGCAGAACTTTGATGCGAGCAGCAACTGTGACTGCAAACCAAGAAAGACCAGCTGGCGTAGATGATGGACCAGGTGAGGGTGGTAGGGAAGACCTGTCACCTCTAAAAAAACAACTTGCCAAAGCCTGGTTGTTTGGGAAAAAGATAAAGCAGAATGTGAAGAAGCAGACCGCAAACATGACGGCGAAAGTGGCACCTGGAACAAAAAGCCGCAGGCTCATGTCTCCGTCTTTGATGTTGTTCATCGCCATCGCCATACCGCTTGTCATCGTGGCCATCGCGACAACCGTATACCTTGAAAAGGGCAAGGCTCAAAATCATCAATACTACCTGGGTGAAGCGGAAAAGACCATCGGCTTTGCTCTTGGCACCGAAGATCTCAGCGCGAAAATTACGTATTGGGAAGCGGCCTTGAGTTTTGTGGATCAAGCTGAAACGTACGGCGTCACGGAAGCCTCGGAATCGCTGCGCGACAGTATTCAGCAGAACCTTGACATGCTGGGAGGAATGTCTCACCTGTCCTTGATTCCTCTGCTGGAGGATGATCTTGATCCATCAGTTTCCATCACGAAAGTGATCAGCTCTCTTAGCGATTCGTCCAACCTGTATTTGTTTGATTCTGCCAACAGCCAGGTTTTGCATGTGATAAGGGACAGCGCCACCAGCTACTCGCTGGATGGTAATTTTAACTGCAGCAGCACTTCCAATCCCATCTTATCAAAGCTGGCGGACGTTGTCATTTTGCCTCCGAATGCCGTGGACATGTCGGCAGATGCACCGAACGGCGCCGCGGTGATGGCAGTAGATGAAAGTGGAAACCTGCTTTACTGTTCGCCCGGGAAACTCCCGGCGCAGACATCGCTTCCACCTCCTAGCGTCGGATGGGGCCAGATCAAAAGCGTTGCTCTGGATGGTGGAAATCTGTACGTCCTTGATGCGGTCAACAACCGCGTATGGATCTATTTGGGATCAAATTTCACCTTCCCTGATGCGCCAGTTCCATTCTTCTCAGATTTCGTACCGGCAGACATGCAGGGCATGACGCAAATCGCGGTTAATTTGGATGAGCTGTTTCTTCTGAACGAAAATTCGCTCGTGACCAAATGCCGTTACAGCGACCTGACCAGTTATGTCAGCACGAAATGCGATGATCCAGCCGTGTTCAATGATCTCCGTACCAGTTCAACCCCGATCCCGTTAGTCCTTGGTGCTGCTCATCTTTCCTCAATGCAAAAAATGGACATTCCGTCTTCTTCATTGTACTTTCTGGATTCAACCAAAGGAGATTTGTATAAATTTGGCATCCAGTTGAACCTGTATCACGTATTTAGTTTCAGGATTGCCAGCGATTATTCCAAACCCTCCAATGCGATTACTGGTTTCGGGATCACCGCGGAGCAAATGGCGGTACTGGCCTATGGTAACCAGTTATACGCGGCTACCTTAAAATAACACTAATCAGCAGTATTTGAACGCTTGACAATGTGATTTATTGTATAATATTTTACACATGACTGCACGTCATGAAACCATCATTGAAAAGGTAGGAAAGGAGAAATTATGTGGTATTACGCATTGAACAACCAACAATTGGGCCCGGTAGATGAAGAATACATCAAGAACCTGGTCAACTCCGGTGCGATCAATGGCCAGACACTGGTTTGGACAAACGGCATGGCAGCATGGCTGCCGTTATCACAAACCAGCCTTGCGGCATTGGTGGGTGCTGTCGCTCCCGCACCCGGAACAGTACCGCCAGCCCCGCCTGCAGCATACGCTCAGCCTGTCTATGATCCTCGGGCGATGTTGAAGTCGAAGGAAGCATACCAGCTTTATGACATCATGAAGTGGTACAAGTTCTATGGCTTCAGCCTGATCTTCATATTGCTTCTTTACAAAGGCTGGGAGGTGGTTCCCGACAACAGCAAACGTCTTTCCGCCTGGAAAGCGGTCGGTCAGCTGTTTATCCCGCTCTTCAATTTTTACTGGATCTTCGTCGGAATCAAAGGATTACCAAAAGAACTGAACGATTACATCACCCGCAACCAGATCGCCACTCCGCTGGTCAATGAGCAACTTGCACTGTGGATCTGCATCCTGTCCCTGTGCGTTTTTGTTCCCATCATCGGTTGGTACCTTTGCCCGCTGGCGGTATTGATTCTCGTCATCATATTCGAAAACAAATTAAAGAACGCCTTGATCGCCATTTACGAACACAAAGCCGCGCATCAGTAAAAGGTATTTTAATCATGAAAGCCGCGATTATTAGCGGCTTTCTTTTTTAATTCGGACAGTTCATCTCAGATGTTCACTCTTCTGGATTTGTCCATGTGCTGTTTGAGCGGGATGAAGAGCAGCATGCATATGAAATAACCAGCCCCAGCATACTGTTTCTGAATGATCAGCAGCATCACAGCGATCGCAAAGCCCAAACTGGCTGCCAGGTTTGATCTACGCAGGAGCAGGTACAGGATCCCGTCTGTCACGAACCCAGCCAACGCCGCGGAAGGATACAGCCCCAGCAAACACCCGGCAGTCGTTGCCAGTCCTTGCCCCCCCTTAAAACTGGCAAAGATGGGGAAATCATGACCCAAAAAAGCCGCCGCACCTGCAGCCATCTGCCAGCCAACTGGAAATCCGAAGGCTTTGGGGAGCAGAACTGCCACCAAGCCTTTACCGATATCAATCAGGGCGATGACAACTCCGGCTTTCCAGCCGTAATTCCTCGTTGCGTTCCGGGCTCCCATGTTTCCATCTCCCACCTGGCGGATATCAATCTGATCGGTCTTTCTGATCACGACGAGCGCAGTGGGGAAAGAACCTAACAGGTAAGAGGCCAGCACAATCAGGAGCGGCAGAACCATACCATGTAGCATCCCTGAGAAATAGTATACCGTTATCTGTTTCCTCATTCAATCCGAATCACCTGTGATAAAATCCGTGCTTGATATGCCGAAGAACCGAATCCTCAGCTTTATGATCATCGCGGTGTGCTATATTCTGGCAGCATTCATCGGCATCACGATCTTCGATCAATTGAACTATTCGCCATGGGTGTCGCTCTTGATCGCCGATCTGGCAGCGACCATATTTGTGTGGGTGATCAGCCTGCTGCTCAACAACGCGTCTGTATACGACCCGTATTGGAGCCTGCAACCCCTCCTGATCCTGGGTGCGGCGGTCATTCGAAACCCGGAAATCAGGTTGGGGTCGCTGCTCTTGTTCTCATTTATCTTTATTTGGGGGATTCGTTTAACCATCAACTGGATGCAGACGTTTCCCGGGCTCCACAAACAGGATTGGCGCTATGATTTGATTAAAAAACAGTCAGGTCATTTTTTCGCTCTTGTCAACCTGATGGGAATACAGATCATGCCGACGCTGATTGTCCTTGCCTGTGTGCTGCCCGCATACTACTATCTGAAGATGGGTGCTGAATTGATGGCGCTATCCATACTTGGATTCTCGTTCATTCTGTGCGGAACTCTCCTGGAAACAGTGGCCGACTCACAAATGAGGACTTTTAAAAAAAGGAATCCTGATCGATCGGAATTGATCCGATCAGGGTTGTGGAAGCACTCACGTCATCCAAATTACCTTGGTGAGATCATGGTCTGGTGGGGCGTGTATTTTGTCATGCTTGTGGTATACCCGTCGTTCTGGTACCTGGGAATAGGCGCGGTAATGAACACCTGTCTTTTTATATGGGTGAGCATACCCATGGCAGAAAAGCATCTTGCAACATACAAAAACAACTTTGCCCAGTATCAAAAAGAAACCCGGATGCTTCTGCCTATTGCGAAGAGAGCATTGTAGTTTTTTTGCACTCTGCCTGTTAACTTAAAAAGATGCATTGAAAGACAAGCGTATTTCTTGCGCTTCAGGTGCATCTTTGGTATCCTTGAGATTGGGAGTGGGTGAGCCCCGGTGGGCTCCTCGGTCTTCAAAATCGGTGACGGGTCGCTTGGCGAGCCGTGGTGGGTTCGACTCCCATCCATTCCCGCCTTATCAATGGAGATCATATGAATTTATCTGTAGTCGAGATGACTGCGCTGGTAGAGCGCGTTTTTTTAATCAAGGAGACCATCGAAGGAGTCAGCGGTGAACCGCACCTGGTTCATTACAGAGGGACTCTCACGAAACCATCCATCGAAGCGTACGCCGAATTGGAAAAGTACCTTGCACCAGCAAAAATAGTTCCCTTATTCCGGGAGCTGAATGGTCAGCACAGCATTTTCCTGGTTCCTGAGAGGAAAAGTCAAAAACCAGCTCGCTGGTGGGTGAACATCGTGTTCTTCGTTCTCACTCTGTTTTCGGTGATTTACGCGGGAATAGCCTACTCGTCGCCAGATGGATTCCCCGCGACCTGGAAGACTTTCCTGGAGGAACTGCTGGAAGGCGGGATTCCTTTTGCTGTCAGCATGATCGCGATTCTTGGCGCGCATGAGTTCGGCCATTATTTTGCCGGGAGAAGGCACGGCGTGCAGGTAACACTGCCCTACTTCATCCCGATGCCATTCAGCGCGTTTGGCACCATGGGCGCTTTTATCAATATGCGCGAACAGCCTCGCAATCGGCGGGACCTGCTGGACATCGCAGTATCTGGACCGTTCGCTGGATTGATCGTATCCATCATAGTTCTCATCATCGGGCTGCACTTATCCAGCCTGGATACGATTCCCACCGTTTTTCCTCAAGGTTATGGCACGCAGATGGAAGGCAATTCAGTTCTCTACTTGTTTTTGAAGTGGTCGGTTTTCGGCAGAATACTGCCTGAACCTGCCACCTTTACTCTGCCGCCATGGATGCATTGGATTCAGTATTTTTTCACGGGGCATCCCGCACCTTTTGGCGCAACGGATGTCATACTTTCACCTGTCGCCTGGGCGGGATGGGCGGGACTTTTGGTCACATCCATCAATTTGATCCCGGTGGGACAGCTGGACGGGGGACATCTTTTCTACGTTCTTTTCGGGGAAAAGACTTCCAGGAAAACCATCCCAGTCATCGTTGGCGTATTGATCCTGATGGGCTTTCTGTGGGAAGGCTGGTGGTTGTGGGCGGTCATCCTTCTATTCATCGGTCGGGCGCACGCTCAACCGCGCGACCAGATTACAAAAGTGGATGGGAAGCGGAAAATCGTCGCAGTCGCGGGTCTGGTTGTTTTCCTGTTGACATTCACCCCGGTTCCTCTGCTGGTATATTATTAATTTCAGCCAGTTTTATCTTTTAATTTGGAACACATCCAGATCATGCGCTAAAACTGAATCGGGGAAGATTTCCAACGCTTCGGCGATGATGTCTTTGTCTCGATATCGTCTTGACACGTGCGTGATGAACAATTTTTTAACCCCGGCATCCCGCGCCAACCTGGCCGCATCTTTCACAGTTAAATGCGAGAACTGCGCCGCCATTTCAGATTCTTCCTGAAGGTATGTGCCCTCGATGATCAGAGCGTCCGCTTCACGGCAAATTTCTACCAGGTTGGCTGTCTGTCCCGTGTCCCCAACAACGACAACTTTTGTGCCCGGGACTGGTTCTCCCAGAACCTGCTCCGGATTGATGATTGTTCCATCAGGTAATTTTATGGACTCGCCTTGTACCAGTTCGCGCCGGAGCGGTCCAGATGGCACTCCAAGAGCCTCCGCTTTTTCGGGAAGAAATGGGGTGTGGCTGGCTTCTTCGAAAAGGAAACCAAAACAGTCAGGCCCGCGGTGTTTCACGGGGAACGCGGATATCATCAGGTCCCGCTCTTGTATGAATGGTCCTTCTTTGATGGGTACCAGGTGAACAGGCATTCCAGGAGTTATTCCGCGAAGAACGACACCGAATAGCAGGTCGTGTATCCGATCAAGGGCAGCTTTCCCCCCGTAGATTTCCAGGTTGTCTATAGCTTCCCAGCGCATGTAAGTCGACAGTAACCCGGCCAATCCAAGTATGTGATCCAGATGACCGTGCGTTATCAGGATGCGGTTCAGGCGTTTGAACCCGATCCCGGATTGCAGGATCTGACGCTGAGTGCCTTCACCACAATCCACAAGAAAACGGTGCTCGTCATGTTTTATCATCAAAGCCGGTAAATTGCGCCGGGCTGATGGGGCGGACGCGGATGTTCCTAAAAAAACGATCTCAAACAATTGGCAGCCTTTCTGAAGGATGTAATTGTACCCGATATAGCCATTTTGTATTTACTTTGTATAATAGGGTAGGAATACTTCTTGCGCATTGCAGAGGTGTACAATTACTCGCTGCGAGGGACTGATGGAAATAGCTGAGATACCTGTAGAAAAACCGGAAGAGATTAATTTCATACTTGGACAAGCTCATTTTATCAAAACCGTTGAAGATATGCATGAAACTCTGGTCAATGCGGTCCCTGGGATAAAATTCGGCCTGGCTTTTTGCGAGGCCTCCGGGAAATGTTTGATCCGGTTTAGCGGCACGGACGGGCAGATGGTCGACCTGGCTGTAAAGAATGCCCAATCAATTGGCGCCGGGCATTCATTTGTAATTTTTCTCGCGGAAGGCTATTATCCGATTAATGTCCTGAATGCGATCAAAGTCTTGCCGGAGGTTTGCCGGATCTACTGCGCGACCGCAAACCCCACCCAAGTTCTGGTGGCTGAAACATCACAGGGCAGGGGAATCATCGGGGTGATAGATGGTCAGCAGCCAACAGGCGTCGAAGATGAAGTTGAAAAAACATGGCGGAAAGAATTCTTACGGAAGATTGGCTACAAGGCGTAGATGGGAGAGAAGATGAAAATAACCACATTGGCATTAGTTCTTGCACTATTTCTGGCAGGCTGCACGTTATCGGGAGTCCCCGAGGAGGTCCAGGTTCAGACAAGGGTTGCTCAGATACTGACAACTTTTCCCACTCCTTCCTTCATGGCTGAGGCGGCAACCAACACGGTCAAAGCATCCACTCCAACGCAGGCTCCTCCTACCGCAGAACCTGCTGAAGCTACAGCGACTCTTGATGGTACCGAGATTGCCCTCACGCAGGAACTCGCCACACAAGGTGGTGAGGTGACCGCTGAAGCCACGGTCAACGCGACAGCGACCGCGACAGATGAGTTTGCTGCCGGGGATATCCGCTTGTCATTGGGAGCGCCCACCTGGCTTGATCCAATGGACAGCAATAAATACTATTCTCCAACTCCCGATCTGGACACAGAGATATCTTTTCTGAATGGCCAGATGCAGTTGAAAGCGGTCAGCTCGCGTTACGGATGGCGCCTGGCATCTATAGATCCAATCGAAGATTTTTACCTTGAAATGACCGGAATTTTTGAATCGTGCAGCGGACTGGATAGCTACGGCTTGATCTTCAGGGTTCCAGTGCTGCTGGAAGCTGATCGGGGATACCTGTTGGGGATCACGTGCGATGGCAGCTATTATCTGAAGATTTGGGATGGGAAAACAGCTCCCAACGGTGAGATGACAACGATCATCGCGCATAAATTCAATGGCAATATCTCTCAAGGGTCCGGACAACCGAACAGGCTTGGGGTGCGATTTGTCGGATCCAACATCCGGATTTATATTAATGGTGCAATGATCCACGAAATCGCGGACACCACCTGGGCGCAAGGTTATTTTGGCGTGTTCATCAATCAGGAGGTGACAAGCAACATGGTGGTCAATATTGAAGAACTGGCTTACTGGACAATCAAATAAAACTTGGCTCCTCCCGCTTTCTACGCGGGAGGATTTCGTAATCAGATGAACAAGATATTTTTTGGAGAAAACCTTGAAATATTGAGGACGATGCCGGATGGATGCATCGATCTGGTTTACATCGATCCACCTTTCAACACGGGGAAGATACAGAACCACAGGACGATTTCGACAAAAGCTTCAAGACAAGGAGATCGTAGTGGATATCAGGGCAAGCGCTATTTGACGACGATCCTGACCGAAAAACAATACGCGGATCAATTTGATGATTATCTGGCGTTTCTTGAACCTCGCATCGTGGAAGCCCATCGTTTGTTGAAAGGGAATGGGAGCCTGTATTTTCATATTGATTATCGAGAGGTTCATTATTGCAAGGTGCTCTTGGATGCGGTTTTCGGCAGGAAGAGCTTTGTTAACGAAATAATTTGGGCTTACGATTACGGTGGACGGACCCGCAAGAAATGGCCTCCCAAGCATGACAACATCCTGTATTACGTGAAGGATCCCTGCAATTACACTTTTAACTATGAGGATATCCAACGCATCCCCTACATGGCTCCTGGACTGGTTGGCCCTGAGAAAGCTGCCAGGGGGAAGATTCCCACCGATACCTGGTGGCACACGATCGTTCCCACCAATGGTAAGGAAAAGACCGGTTACCCGACACAAAAGCCGTTGGGAATATTGAGAAGGATCGTTCGGGCAAGCTCCAACCCGGGTGGGACAGTGATGGATTTTTTTGCGGGTAGCGGAACCGTTGGAGAGGCGTGCTTGGAATTGAAAAGAAATTTTATCCTGATCGATCAAAATCCTCAGGCAATTGAAAGCATGAAGATACGTTTCGCGAACGCTACTGGGATTGAATGGATCGGGTGTTGAAGAAATCCTTTTGAGCAGTGAGTTGACCGGGAGGGAATCATGAAAAAACAGCACAAATTGTCGGATAAACTGAGATATCACTTTGATAATCTGTTTTCGAAAGGCACAGCCGCCCTGATCTTTACATTGTTCCTGGCCTCTCTGTTTGTGATCCTGACCGCGGCAGTCATCGTGACCATCGGGAACATGCACATGGATGATGAAAGCGAGATCACTTTTAGCGAAGCGTTTTGGCGAAGTCTGCTCAGGACGCTTGACCCGGGAACCATGGGAGCCGATACCGGCAGGGGTTTCCGCCTGGTGATGTTTTTTTTGCCCACGCTGGGAGGGATTTTTATCATCAGCACCCTGATCGGCGTTTTATCATCAGGTATCGAAGGCAAGCTGCATGAGCTCCGCAAGGGGCGCTCGAAGGTAATTGAAGATGATCATTACGTGATTTTGGGATGGTCCGAACAGGTCTTTACGATCATTTCTGAATTAAAGATCGCCAACGAGAGCAACCAGCATTCTGCTATCGTGATCCTTGCCAATGAAGACAAGGTGATGATGGAGGACACCATCCGGGACAAAGTCAAAACCTCGAAAAAAATGAAAGTGGTATGCCGAAGCGGCAATCCCACCGAATTATCCGATCTTGATATCGCCTCGATCGAAAATTCTAAAGCGATCATTGTTCTTTCACCGAACAGTGAAAACCCTGATTCTGAAGTACTGAAAATCGTCATGGCAATTCTGCGCAACGCCGATCATCGGAATGATGAATTCCATGTGGTTGCTGAACTGCGCGATGAGAAAAACATGGAGGCAGCCAGGTTGATTGGCAAAGGGCAGGTGGAGTGGGTGCTTGTTGGGGATTTCATAGCCAGGATCATCGCACAGACCTGTCACCAATCTGGATTGTCGACAGTGTATACGGAGCTGCTCGATTTTGGAGGCGATGAAATGTACTTGTTCGAGCATGCTTCCATCCATGGGAAGACGTTTGGTGAAATGATCAACATGTTCGAGAAAAACGCGGTTCTGGGGTACTCTCCGAAAGGAGGGGAGGCGATTCTCAATCCTCCACTGAATACTGTTCTCAATCAGGGCGACCAGCTGGTCCTCATCGCAGAGGATGATTCCAAGATCTTTCTAAACGGTACACCACGGATTCAGGATGAAGTGATGCAATTAAGAAAGAAAGAGAAACGCGTAGCAGAGGACACCTTGATTCTTGGCTGGAACTGGCGGGCTGCCAGGATACTTCGCGAGCTTGATCATTATGTTCCTCCCAATTCCAACACTCTGGTGATGGCAAACATTGAAAACTTTGAGAACAATGCAAAAAAATGTTGTCCTGAAGTAAAAAATCAACGCATAAAATTTTTAAAGGGGGACACGACGGACAGGCAGACGCTAAACAACTTAAACATCGGGAAGTGTGACCATATCATCATCCTTGCATACTGTGACAATATGTCCGTGCAGCAGGCGGATTCATTGACGATGATCACCCTGTTGCACCTGCGCGATATCGTGGATCATTCTGAATGTAAATGCACGATCGTCAGTGAGATGCTGGACATCCGCAACAGGAACCTGGCGGAGGTTACCAAAGCGGATGATTTCATCGTCAGCGACAGGCTTGTGAGCCTCCTGATGACCCAGATCGCTGAAACAAAGAAACTGAGCGAAATGTTCACGGACATATTTAATGCTGAAGGCTCAGAAATTTACCTGAAGCCAATTGGCAATTATGTTAAGCTGGGAGTGCCCGTAAATTTCTACACTCTGGTCGAATCCGCGAAAATGGTCAATGAGCTTGCCATAGGCTATCGCATCAACGATCAAGCGCACGACCCCGATCAATTCTATGGTATCAAGTTGAACCCATTCAAATCCAGCGAGATTTCCTATTGTGAAGAAGACAAGCTCATCGTCGTTGCGGAGGACTGATGCAAGTCAAACCCCCGATCCTTGAATTTGATCCGGATCGAAACGCGATCATCAATCCTCACGCGTACGGTATGGAGAAACCTCTACCGCGGAAAGGGATCCTGTGTTTTTTCAATGACGTGATTCATGCGCTGCGCAGAAGGATGAGACTGGTGAGGATCGGCCAGTTTCGATCTGAAATAGGCTTCAACCCCGTTTATTCCTTCGAGAATGAAGGACAAACTTTTTTTCTTTTACACCCGGGGGTTGGAGCGCCTTTGGCGGCAGGCTTTCTGGAAGAGATCATCGCTTGCGGTGCCAGGAACGTGATGGTTTGCGGAGGCTGTGGGGTTCTGGTTCCCGAAATTGCCGCGGGTCATTTCATGATCATCGAATCAGCAGTGCGCGACGAAGGAACTTCTTACCACTATTTGCCACCTGCGCGGGAAGCCAGGCCATCCGCAAAAGCGGTCAATGCGCTGGTGAGAACACTCAGCAGCCAGAAGATACCATTTTTGAAAGTTAAATCGTGGACCACGGATGGTTTTTTCCGGGAAACGAAAGCCTTGAGAAAATCACGCGTTGAAGAAGGTTGCGCGATTGTGGAAATGGAGGCGGCTGCACTGTTCGCGGTCGCACAGTATCGGCGCATCGCGTTGGGAGAAGTCGTTTACGGGGGAGATCTGGTGTTACCTGAAGGGTGGGACAACCGCGGCTGGAACAAACGAGGCCATGACCGTGAAAATCTATTCTGGATCGCGGTTCAAGCTTGTGGTTGGTTATAGATGATTTTACGTCTTGACCTGACATAGTCAATTTGATCGTGAGCGTGGTAAGAAGAACGCACCAAAGGGGCACTTTCAACCCAGTAGAATCCCAATTCAACACCGAATCTCTTTAAATCCTCAAATTCTGAAGGATGGTAGTAGCGTGAAATAGGTAGATGTCTTCGGCTTGGCTGAAGGTACTGCCCGATCGTAAGAATATCCACATCCCATGAACGCAACAGCTGCATTGTGCTTTTGATTTCATCGATCGTTTCACCCAACCCGACCATGATGCCAGATTTGGTGATGACCCCCGGAGCAACTCTTTTCGAGTTGACAAGAACATCCCGCGACCATTCTAATCTGTCCTGGGGCTGAACGGTTTTGAACAATCTCGGCACTGTTTCAAGGTTGTGATTGAGAATGTCAGGACCTGCGTCGAGAACGACCGAGAGCGCGGCAATGTCCCCTCGGAAATCGGGGATGAGAACTTCGACGCTCGAATCTGGGGACAGCTGGTGGATGCGATGAATGACCTCCGCGAAGACGCTCGCGCCTCCATCTTTCAGCTCATCACGGTTGACACTGGTGATCACGACATGCTTCAATCCCATCTTTTCCACCGCTTCAGCGACGTGGACCGGCTCAAGCCTGTCCAGCGGCAGAGGTTTTCCGTGACGGATGTCGCAGAAACCACATGCCCGCGTGCATATACTGCCAAGTATCAGAAACGTGGCTGTACCGCTGTTCCAGCACTCATTCAGGTTTGGGCAACATGCTTCTTCACAAACGGAATGCAGGGTCTTACTTCGCATGAGTGTATGGATCTGAAGCTGAGTTTCGTTTTTCCGCATGGCAATTCGGATCCATTCAGGGCGCCGTAGTGGGGTTGTGTTGATTTTTTTCGGATCAAGGCGATCGCGCGTCGGAGTGCCGGGCATGGAAAGCATTATACCTCAGCGGAAAATCCTGCTGTGCTATACTCAGCTCATGCTGTACCTGGTGGCAACGCCTATTGGAAACCTTGGAGATATGACGAAACGTGCGATAGATGTTTTATCCGCGGTTGATTTGGTGGTCAGTGAGGACACCAGGAAAACTGGATTTTTGCTGAATCATTTCGGAATCAAAAAACCTCAACTATCGTACCGCTCGGACAATGAAAAAAAAGTGCTGCCAAAGATCATCGAGATGTTGAGAAAACAACACAATATCGCAGTGGTCACTGACGCGGGCACTCCGGGAATATCCGATCCGGGATACCTTCTGGTCAGGGCAGCACTGGATGAAGAACTGCCTGTCGAAATGATCCCGGGTGCCAGCGCTTTCGTCATGGCAGTGGTCCTGTCCGGGCTGCCGGCGCACAGTTTCACATTCCGTGGTTTTCCGCCGCACAAGGCAGGTCCTCGGAAACGTTTTCTCAACGTGGATGCCGATTCGCCGCACACGCTGGTATATTACGAAAGCCCTTATCGGCTGAAAGCATTTCTCGCGGATGCGCATGAGGTCTTCGGGGACAGGGATGCCGCGATCTCCAATGATCTGACGAAGAAATTCGAACACACGGAGAGAGGCAGGTTATCGGATCTCATCCGTGTTTATCAAGGGAAGGAACCCCGAGGAGAATACACGCTCGTGATCAGTGGAAAAGATTATTCGCTTGCGAATTAACCTTCTGGAATGTATAATACGCATCCATCGGGGCGTGGCTCAGACCGGCTAGAGCACTCGGTTCGGGACCGAGAGGTCGGCGGTTCAAATCCGCCCGCCCCGACCACCAACCGCCGACACACTGAAGAGAGGTCGGCGGTTTTCCATTCTGGCAATTGCTTCGCTGAAAATCACCCAACGCTGGCCGCTAACATTTTGAAGAGAACGGTGGTTGTATGTTTTTTACTCATTGAAGCGAGGAGTAAAAATAAGTAAAATGGAACTGATGGGTAATTATTCATGGGTTACTGCTTAGCAATGGGAGAATCCTGGTGAACAAACATCAATCCGTAGATCACATGCCCCGCGCGGAACTTGAACAGAAACTGCGACAGCGCGAGGTCGAGCTGGAAATACTCACCGGGGTGCAGCTGGGTTTGGCTGCCCGGCTGGATGTGCAGGCGATCTACGACCTGGTCGGCGACCGCATCCGCGAGATCTTCAACCCGGATGTGGTGATGCTTTCCACCTACGACGCCACGACCAAAACCGTCGAACACCGCTACGCCATTGAGATGGGTGAGCGAATTTATGCGCCAGGGCATCTGCCGCCGGGGGGTTTCCGCTCGCAGATCATTGATAAACGTAAACCACTGCTGGAGAATGAGAATGTCCCTGAGCTGGCCGCCCGTTTGGGTCAGCCCACGATTGCCGGTACGGTCACACCCAGGTCATGGCTGGGTGTGCCCATGATGGTGGGTGACCAGGTCACCGGCATACTCAGCTTGCAGAGCGTGACCAGGGAGTTCGCTTTCACCGAATCAGACGTGCGCTTGATGGAAACGCTGGCGGCCTCGATGAGCGTGGCGCTCGAGAACGCGCGCCTTTGGGAACAGGAGCATCTTTACCGTAAAGCATTGGAACACGAGTTTGAGATCGGCAGGGCCATCCAGGTTGGCTTCCTGCCGGAAGTGTTGCCGCAGCCGCGCGGCTGGGAGATCGCCGCTTTTCTGCAGCCGGCACGTGAGGTGGCTGGAGATTTCTACGATGTCTTTCGACTGCCTGGCGGCAGGGTGGGGTTGGTGATGGCGGATGTGTGCGATAAAGGGCTGGGCGCTGCGCTGTTCATGACCCTGGTGCGCAGCCTGCTGCGTGGAATCACAAACATCGATTCCTACACCTCCCCGGGCGTCAGAACCCGGCACAGCATCGAGGAGAGGTTACACCTGGCGGTGACATTCACCAACAATTACATTGAGGAAAATCATGGTAAAACAGGCATGTTTGCTACCGTGTTCTTAGGCATCCTGGACACGCGCACTGGCGTGCTGCGGTATGTCAACTGCGGGCATATGCCGCCGTTGATTTACGGTGAAAAAGGCAGGTTGCGCGCGCTACCGCTTACCGGCCCGGCGGTTGGCGTCATCCATTCCCCTGAATTCGCAGTGCTTAAGGAAGAGCTTCGTCCAGGCGAGCTGCTCTTTGCTTATACCGACGGTCTGACCGACGCAGTGAACACCCGGGATGAGTATTTCACTTCCGCTAGGCTCACACCCATTCTTTCCGGTAGCGGGACTCCCTCTGTGATTGTGGAAAAGGTTAAGAAATCGATCGCTGAATTTACCCTCGGTGCGAAGCAGTTTGATGATATCGCCATGCTGGCGGTTAGCCGGGTTCAAAACTGATCCATACCCGCGCCTGTCGGCTTTTCCTGTGTATCGTTGATAAAAATGACTGCCAAACGGTTTTGCGCCTGTGGAGGACCGTTTTATGCGCAAATTCATCCTCTGGCTGGTTCTCATGCTTGTGGTTTCTATTGTTGCACCAGTCTGCACGAAAGTGGCACAACCCGCCTACCCACTGTGGTTCAACCCCGCTCCCAGCAGCGAACAGATCCACATGCGTATGAACATCCGCGAAGAAACCAGCGTGGATGAACGGGGTGTGGCAGAGTTGAGCGCGTTATTCACGATGGAAAACCTGGGAGGCGCAGCAGAATGCATGCCCGTGCGTTTTCCAGCAGGAATAAGAGACGGCTGGATTGGTGTATCAAACTTTGAGGATATCTTCGTGAAGGTTGATGAATTTCCATACTTTCGGAATTCTCTTCAGAAGATGAATATTGTTCTACGAGTTATTATCATGGTAAAGCATCCTCAGGAAAAATCAATCATCTCTGATTGATTATCAATTTGTGGATACTTTTCAGGGGATTATTCGATTTTTTATGGTTTATAAGGTTATTGACATGTCCAAGAGTTCGGCGGTTTGAATCCACCCGTCCCGACAGAGCTTTGATTAATATTTTTTTTACCTGACCGAACTACACCTGCCAAAAAAAGTTTATGAGATAATTGTAATAATAGTAAGTATTAACCATTTACAGGATAGCAGATACTGTTTTTTGGGGTAATTTAGGGTGAAGAATGTGCAATGAATAGAAAATCGATATCAAGCTGTTTTGCCGATGGGAAAAAAACTCTCAAACTAATCACTGGGATTATTCTGCTAATACTATCTTTTGTTTTGATTACATGGTTTGTGTACAGATACATGCCTGTTAATGTTGCTTTTGTTAGTGATGGTGCGCCTTCTTTTGGCAGTGATTGGAGAGGATCTTTTTATCGAGCAGCTTTAAACCTTTTTCTCGGCAAGTCCCCATATTTGATTCATTCTTTCTATAATCCCCCATGGATCTTGTTACCTTTAATCCCACTGATATTTTTGCCAGTGCCTTTAGGTATCGCCATCATGTTTACATTGAATATATTTTCTTATTCGTTCACCGCGTATAAATTAAAAATGAATCCCGTTTTGATCCTTCCACTTATCCTTTTTTCGGGTATCAGCAATTGCGCGGCAAATGGAAATATTGATGGCTTAATTTCATTAGGCTTTGTTCTCCCACCATCTATTGGATTATTTTTCGTTTTGGCCAAACCACAAATTGGGATCGCTGTAGCTTTGTTTTGGCTAGTAATGGCGTGGAAGCAAGGTGGGATTGTTAAAGTTATCAAGGTGTTTGCTCCTGTCACCATAGCCTTCATAATTTCAATCAGCATTTA
>CAZCHK010000008.1:46105-58340 GCA_964498605.1 uncultured Anaerolineaceae bacterium
CCTTGGTTTATCACTGCGAACAGGGTTCGTGAAGAGGCATGGAATGTCAGCTTATTTCCAGTAGGCATTGCAATTGGAGTTTGTTTGCTGGTTTTAGGTTTGTGGAAGAAAGAAGTTAAGTTTGCTATAGCTGCTTCCCCATTTCTATCTCCTTATTTGACAGGACATTCTTGGGCGATTGTGACATTAGGATTAGCATCCTTATTCCCTAGAAAGTTTTCCAGTACTGTCGAAAACAAGCTGGATGACAATAATACGATTAAGAATATTTAGTTGGTTCAAGCAGTAGAGGCGTAATCTACCCTGCATCTTGTACTTAGCCGCAATGTTTTTTTATCAATTCGTCTTGCTGATTTATCATGAAGCCAATAACGCTGTCTTCCTCGATCGCACTTACACTCGTAGCAATTATCTTATAATCTTTTTTAATATTAAGAATCTCCTGGTGTAAGTAGAAACTGATTTCTATACAAAGGTGATGATTGGATAACTCGAGGTTTCTCAATGATTGGCGGATTCAATTTTCATTAGGATGTTGTTTCTTGCGGTAGTTGGCCGCTCGATTAAAGGATTCTCGAAATAGTTCACTGGTTATTTTGATAAAATACCTGTCGTGGAGAAATTCCCTTGTTTTAACCCTACGCTTCACATCTTTGGTTCAGAATGCGTTGACCTCTATAAAAAGAGATTCCACTCACAACCAGAGTATCTTATCCGCGCGCCCGGTAGAGTCAACCTCATTGGGGAACATACGGACTACAACAACGGATTTGTTTTACCGGCCGCCATCGATCGCTGCGCCTGGGTCGCCTTGAGCATCCTGGATGAACCAAAAGTATATTTGTATTCAGAGAACCTGGGAAAATCCATGGAATTTGATCTGCGGAAAATCCCGCGTGATGGAAAGGGCTGGGAGAAATACTTGATGGGTGTTGCGGGAGAATTGTCAGCAGAAGGCTGGCCGATTCGCGGATGGAAAGGGGTCATTCATTCCGACATACCCATTGGGGGAGGGCTTTCATCTTCAGCTGCGGTGGAAATGGCCTATGTGCGTTCCTTCGCCGCAGCAGCCGGACAAACTTGGAGCCCAAAGGAAATGGCGCTCATCGGGCAAAGAGCAGATCGGAACTGGGTCGGCATCTCCAGCGGGATCATGGATCAATTGATCTCTGCGGCCGGGGTGAGAGACAACGCGCTGCTGCTCGATTGCTTGTCGCTTGAATACCGTCCAGTTCCCATGTTGCCAGATTGCTCGATCGTGGTCATGGACACAAAAACCCGCCGGCAATTGGTGGATTCGACCTATAACAAGATCCGAGGTGAATGTGAGGAAGCTGCCCTTATGTTGGGTGGAAATTCTCTCAGGGATTTTCAAGATGTCGAAATTCACAGGATAGACATGCTGCCAGAATACCTGAAGAAACGAGCTCTTCATGTCATCAGTGAGAATCGACGCACACTGGTTATGGAAGAGGCCATGCAAATTGGAGACGCGCTTCAGGCAGGATCATTGATGTATGACAGTCACCGCAGCTTGCGTGACGATTATGAAGTTTCGTGCCAGGCGCTGGATGTGATGGTTGAGTGCGCGATGGGGCATCCAGCCTGCCTTGGCGCAAGGATGACAGGAGCGGGTTTTGGCGGGTGTGCGATCGCCTTGGTGAAGCAGGATCAAACCGCTGAGTTCATCGCGCGTACAGCACAGTGTTATGAAAAAAAGATGCACTGCAAGCCTGAAATATTCCAGGTCCAGATATCTGATGGGGCTTCATGCATGCGCATCTGATCAAGGCAGCGGTTTGATTTTCTCTGGTATTGATGGATCACATCCATCGATTGATCCAATAAAAAATTCCCCTGTTTACTTCCCGGTTGGTGTGTGATGTTATCAGTTGACTTCTGTTCAATGATGGCTGAAAGAATCACCAGATCATACGGTTTAACACATGCTCATTTCTCCGGCGTCATTCCCTGGTTTTCCAGTTCTTGATCATGTTCCGTTGCTCATCGGTTTCAGGCGAGGCGTGGTACCAATCCATTGTTCCTTTGCGCAGTAACGCGATCTTTCTGATGGCCTGTTCGCCATCCAATCCGTGTCTGACAAGGTAGCAACCGACCACAGTCCCGGTCCTGCCGATCCCTCCCCGGCAATGAAGATAAACATTCAATTTACTGTCGATGGATGAATCAATGAGATCCAGTATTGTCTTCATGAATCGTTCAGATGGGCAGGAATAATCAATGATGGCCATACGGTGGTACGCGAAATGCATTGTGCTATGCCGGAAGACTTTCAACGCGTTTTTTTTGTATGATGGAGCATCACCCTGATGGGTCAGATCGATGAAGACGCTCAGGCCGATATCCCTGAAACGTTCCAGCCTTGATCTTGTCAGCGCATCGTCCTTTGAATAAGGATGATCACCCGCAAGAAGTCGGCCAGGAATTACCCAGTAGGTCGTGGTGAACGGGGCAGGTGATTGAACTGAGATCATACGGTGATGTTTCCATCCGGGCTTTGGATGATGAACCGCTTACGGTAACGGATCAACACGAACAAAATCAGGAACTCAACAGAAGCGATTGAGATCGAGGAAAACTGGTCATAATAGAACACGAACAGGTTGACTGCTGATATCAGCGTCAGCAAACTGATCAATGCCAGAAGCGTACCAGAGCGGTCTTTGCCCAAGAGAAGCATGATGGCAGACAGGATCAAAAGGCTGCCCAGGACCACATCCGCGATGATCAGCGCGTAGAGGACAGTTGTGTTCGTCATTTGCTGCAGGATATTTTCGTCCACGAGTGTCGATAGCGAGGGCATGTCAGCCAACGCAGTGTAGCTGGTTATTAAGTAAAGCGGCGTGAGCGCAATCCAAACTGCAAGCCCTATCAAGAAAAGGGCAATAACGATGCGCATCCTCTTTCGGGAAAAATGATGTTTTTCAAAATGAACCCAGGCTTTTGTGATCTTATAGATCAGTGTATCTTTATCAGTTGTGACATACAGGGCGTTTTCTTCGAGATACTTGAGCATGACCTCGGCCAGGTTTCTTTGTTCAATCTCATCCGCCTGCGCGATCACGCGCAGCAGGCGATTTTTCATGTCTTTTTGTTCTGTGATCGTCAGGTCATGATCCAGTATCTCTTCTAGCTGCTGGGCGATGTGATACATTTCTTCTCTGGAAGAAGGTTTTTTGCGCTTCTGGAACATGACGAAGGCGAAAAAAGTCAAAAGAAAAAAGGCGTAGATAATTGGTGCAGCGGCCGGATAAAAATAATCGTTGCTTTGGGTGATGAACTTGCCAACCTCATCGATGAACAACCCAACACCTGCACCTGCCAGCACGGATCCCAGAATTCTGATCTGCCGGTTGGCGAACATGAGCATTAGAAGGCACGCAGCAAAAAGAAGGATGCCACCCCAGAGCACATGCGCGATGTGCAGTTCTGAATTACCAAGCTGAGGATAACCGGTCAGAAATAGCCCCGCACGGGTGATTGCGACAGCAGCCGCGAAACTGAGCAGCGTAAGCAGCAAATACTGCTCTGCGTGATTGCGCGGGATAAGTCTTTTCTTTTCCATTGTCAGAGCCTTGGCAGCGCGATGGATCGTTGGGATTGGTATTTCCCTTTTTTATCAGCGTAGGATACTTCGCAGGCTTCATCCCCTTCAAAAAAAAGCACCTGGGCGATCCCTTCATTTGCGTAAATCCTAGCCGGGTTCGGGGCTGTGTTGGATATTTCCATGGTCACATAACCTTCCCATTCAGGTTCAAGCGGAGTAACGTTAACGATGATCCCGCAGCGGGCGTAAGTGCTTTTTCCGACACACACAGTCAGCACATTTCTGGGGATGCGAAAATATTCGACCGTTCTTGCCAGAACAAATGAGTTTGGAGGGATGACACACACTTCACCCTGATAGTCAACCAGGGACCCGGGGTCAAAATTCTTCGGATCGATGATCGCAGCGTTGACCCCCGTAAAGATCTTGAATTCATCCGCTACCCGAATATCGTAGCCGTAAGACGAAACGCCAAACGAGATCACACCTTCGCGCTTCTGGCTTTCCACGAAAGGCGAGATCATCTGATGCTCAAGAGACATTTTTCTAATCCAGCCATCTGCTTTGATGCTCATGCTGTCCTCTGCTGATCAAGGATTGATGTTCGTCCAGCCGCTTGCTCGAAAGACGGTTTGCAACAGCTCGGTTCTTTCCTGCTCTGTCATGAACCTGGATTGGGCGAGGTCGACGAAAATGATTGTGATCAGTTCCGTACTGATATGTCTGCCATTGTAGAATACATGCCGGTCGATGAAGGACTGTCTTTGAGGGATTCCCTCCTTGTACTGATCAAAGAATAGGTTACCCAGACCATAATGAAGGAATGAATCATTATAAAACTCGATTGCCTGCGGCTGGTGCCCCTGGCTTCCACTCACGATCACCGCACCAGCCTCCGCTGCCCGGTGAAAATCCTCGATCAACTGTGGAATGGCTTGGTACTGGTAGTACTCGAGATGTGAAAAGGTCATGATTGGAGCGTACCCGTCCTGTGCAATCAACGGGATCGCGCTGGTCAGGTAATTCCAATCGCAATGAACAGCGCCGGGACGGGTTTCACTGGCTGTCGCGTACCCGATCTCTTTCGCGTTGCATCCGATAAAAGCGATCTTGTTCTCGTTGTGATCTATGTACAAGGGCGCTTTCCCCTCTTCAATATTTCTGCCTCCTCCATAATAGCTCCAGCCTTCCTGGTCGTAAAGGGCCAGTGTGAAGAGCATGTCTTCATCTGTCGTGTCAATGAAATGATCACCGGTCATTTCAACG
The DNA here is from genome assembly GCA_964498605.1 of uncultured Anaerolineaceae bacterium. Lineage (GTDB taxonomy): Bacteria > Chloroflexota > Anaerolineae > Anaerolineales > Anaerolineaceae > JBGQAS01. The sequence goes on from CAZCHK010000008.1 coordinate 50,940, forward strand.
ACATCCGTGCCGATGAACTGAAGAAGCTCCAGATATTCCGGCTGGCTGCAAAAAATGAGCACGTCACCCTGAAAATGTGGTTGAGGACAGGAGGTCGAAAAGGCAATTTCATTGCTCACGTGGGTAATGTCTGCGCCTCGAAGAAGTTCTCCGATCACCGCTGCCGGATACGTCATGCCCTGGTACTCCATGGTCGCTGCCGTCCCTCGCACGATGGCCGTGACGCCGGTCATGATCAGCGAGGTGAGCTTTGCCTGATCATAATTGGTCGGCAAGGCTCCTGCCAGGCTGGATAAAAGTGATGAGTAAACTTCCCCGTTTTGATATTCAGTGGTGATTGAGACCGGAGCGCTCAGCAGGTATTCTTCTGGGACAAAACTGTCCTGAATCGGGGAGTCTGAATCAATGGAGATTACTTTCCATTTTGGCTGTAATTCCTCGAAGGGAACAATAGCCCACACGCCAGGAGTGGACCAGGAGAGGTCAAGCAAATCGTTGGGATCCACAGCGTTGACCAGCCCTTCGACTGGCGGACCCAATATTGAGCTGATGACAGTCTTGGTCTCCTGTGACATCGCCATCGAAGCAATGGCGATCGAATCCATTGATCCCGTTTGCCAGAGATGTATGAACTCCTTGGAATCGACACTGTCTGTGATCGTCGGGAATGGGGCGACCAGCGCATATACCCAATAGCCCTTCACGGCACTGGCATCCAACACCACTGTCCAATACGCGTCATTTTTTTCCGGAACCAGCAAAAAGCTATCCGGAAGGTGAAAATTCTGGATCAGCCCTGAAGGCAGGATGGGATCTATCCACACAGTATCCCCATCAGGCAGATCGGTGTCTGCTTCCTCTGGAAAAGAAGTTTGAGTATGTTGGGGGACTGCTGTGACCAATGTATGCGTGTTCGCAACACAGGAGGCCAGTAACCAGTTAGAGATCAATAGCGCGAAAAAATTCCAGGTTAAATATTTCATGAAAATTACGAAAGGGAAATGCCCGCGCGTTCATCCACAATGGACTGCAGATCCTTGTAATGAGCTGCAAACATCTCATTGAGCTTTTTCAATTCATTGATCTTTTTTTCTGCCAGAGATTTGTCTTGCAGCCCCTGGCAGTTGATCTGGATATTCAGACCAGCAGCGTTCAAGGCAGCAAAAGCCAATGCGCCCGCTGAACCGGCATCTGAAATTGCGTTAATATTCCCTTTTTCTGCCACTTCCCTGGTCAGTGGAATAAGCTCAACCAGTTTTACGGCCACGCTTAAAGGAATTTCGATCGCGCTCAGAGTGGCGTTTTGAATTGCCTTGTCCCTGCTGCGGGTTTGCTCTTCGGTTTCTTTTGGTAATTTCGTGGCTGCCATGAACCCGTCAAAGGCTTTTGCGTCATCTTTTATTGAAGCGGTAAATTCTTCTCTCAATGTCTCGGATCGTTCGATGACTTTCCACATATCCTGTTCGGCATCTGCGTACTTCTTTTTACCAACAGTCAGCCGGGCAACCATTGTTGTCAAGCCAGCTGCCATCGCTGCCGAGAACGCGGCGGCGCACCCTCCCCCTGGTGTGGGAGAAGGAGCGGCCAGCTCCTCTAAGAACTGGAAAGAAGGTTCTGCTGTTTCCGGTTTTGATTGAGACGAGACTGTTTCGAATAATTTCCTCTCCAGTATTTGTTCAGGATGGAACTGGTCCAGCTGCAGGTACCACTGGGCAGCATCGATCAACGCTTGTTGAGGGGTCAGCCCAACAAGCTCCGAGTGGTGTATGGTGACGCCGTAACGAGCCGCCTCCCTGCGTATGAATTCAACGACGCGGGCGATTGCGCTCTGGCGGAAATTTGTCATGTTCATTGAGACCTGCGCTAACCCCTCGACCAACACGCCCATGGCTTTGATAAAACGGAACCCGCCGTTTGATGCGCGCACTGATTTTGCGATCTTCTGCGCCACTTCAACATCGGATGTAGACAAGTAGACATTGAACGCGATCAGCGGCTGCCGCGCGCCGATGACAGTTGCTCCAGCTGTGCCCAGCTGGATGGGGCCGTAATCCGGTTCGCGCTCCGGGATCTTGCCTAATTCTTCTTTCAGCGCTTCGTACTGACCGCGGCGGATGTGCTCAAGATTCTGACGTTCCGGTTTGGTGGCGGCGTCTTCATACAGATACACGGGAATGTTGAGCTCTACCCCGACGCGTTTTCCTAAGCGGCGGGCTATTTCTATGCATTCCTGCATCGAGATGTCTGAAAGGGGAACAAATGGCACGACATCTGTCGCGCCAATTCTCGGATGCGCGCCCTGATGCTCGTCCAGATTGATTAAAGCCGCAGCGCACTTAACGCCTTGAAAGGCCGCCTCTTCCACGCTTGTGGGAGAGCCAACGAACGTGACAACGGTACGGTTATGGTCCATATCCGAGTGTCTATCCAATATGGTCACGCCTGGGACAGACTGAATGGATTGGATGATTTTTTCGACAATATCCGAACGTCGCGCTTCCGAAAAATTGGGTATGCATTCAACAAGTGGATTGGGCATGGATTCCTCGTTAATGAAGATTCGTAATTATAATCATATCAGAAAAGGATATGACAGCATGTGTGGTAGGTTCACGATTGCCATTGAGCCAGCAGAAATTGTAGAGGAATTTGAGCTGGAGGAAATCCCATCCGATTGGGTGCAGCGTTACAACGTTGCACCTTCGCAGCGAATTCCGGCAATCACCCATGCCAGTGACAGAAAAATCGAATACTTGAAATGGGGATTGATACCGGTTTGGGCAAAGGATCCTGCGATAGGAAACAAACTCATCAACGCGCGGTCAGAAACGATTCTTGAAAAACCATCTTTTCGCAATGCGTTTATGAAGAGACGCTGCCTGATCCTTGCAGACGGTTTCTACGAGTGGAAACGTGATGATCATGTCGTAGGTTCACAGCCTTACCGCTTTACTCGTAAGGATGGAAAGCCGTTTGCATTTGCGGGTGTTTGGGAGACATGGAGAAACACTGATGGCAGAGACGTTCGCTCGGCAGCGATCATTACTTGCGCGGCCAATGCAATGGTTCGTCCGGTTCATGACCGCATGCCGGTGATCCTTTCGCGAAATAGTTATTGGGACTGGCTTAAAGACACACCCGTTGAGGATTTACTGCGGCTGCTGGTGCCGCTGCAGGGTGATGTGTTGTCAGGCTACCCGGTTTCGCTGGTGGTAAACAAACCTGAGGTCGATCATCCTGGCTGCATCGCGCGCATCTGAAAAGCATACTGGGATTTTGGTTGTTTGACACTGTGATTTGGCGCAGGTATACTTACGCCCTGTCCGGGTTTGTTTTGAAAATGTCGAGGAGATAAGTAGTGAAAAAAGCATTGATTACTGGCATCACGGGACAAGATGGTTCATATCTGGCGGAAATGCTGTTGTTTAAAGGTTACGAGGTACATGGCATCATCAGACGGGCCAGCACATTCAATACGAGAAGGATCGATCACCTGTACAATGATCCGCACAGTAATGGAAAAAAGATCCCGCTGTATCTATATTATGGGGATGTATCTGTTGGCGAAACCTTGCTCGAGGTGATCTACAACATACGCCCTGACGAGGTGTATCATCTTGCTGCGCAAAGTCATGTAAAGGTAAGTTTCGAGATGCCGGAATACACAGCTGACATCACTGCACTTGGAACGACCCGCATTCTCGAATCCATCCGAAAAAGTGGAATTGAAACGAAATTCTATCAGGCATCTTCAAGTGAAATGTACGGAAGTGCCCCTCCTCCTCAGAGTGAGGGGACCCCGTTTGAACCGCGAAGCCCGTACGCGGCTGCGAAGGTGTACGCCTATTGGATGGCCCGGAATTACCGCAACGGTTACAACCTTTTTGCCACAAATGGGATTTTGTTCAACCATGAATCCGCTCGCCGCGGAGAAACGTTCGTTACCCGGAAAATCACCCGGGCGGTTGCGGCGATAAAAGCGGGTAAACAAAACGCGCTGTACCTGGGCAACCTTGATTCGAAGAGAGATTGGGGGTACGCACCCGAGTACGTAGAGGCGATGTGGATGATACTGCAGCAGGAAAAACCTGATGATTTTGTGATCGGAACAGGCGAGGCGCACACAGTGCGAGAATTCTTGCAGGAAGCTTTTGGTTATGCGGGTTTGAAGTGGGAAGAGTACGTCAAGATAGATCCCCGCTATTTCCGACCGACGGAGGTGGATTTCCTTCAGTCGGACGCTTCCAAGGCAGAGAGTGTTCTGGGCTGGAAACCACGCGTGAAGTTTCAGGAATTGGTCAAGATCATGGTCGACACGGATCTGGAGTTGATGAATCTTCCGTGCATTGGAGAAGGAAAGAAGATCCTTGAAGAAAAAACCAGCGATTGGCATCGGTGGGAATCTCAAGTGGTCAGCATGGGAAAATAATCAAGGCGGTCATCTGATTTGATGCGTTGTAACAAGCCAGCGAAAGCTGGCCTGTTTTCTTAAATCGATCTTGACAGAAAGAAAATATGTTCTATAATAGAACAAATATTCTGTCAGGAAAAACCAATGAGATATTTTCGAGCAGCCATCGTTCCTGGAATATTTCTGGTCTCCATCATCCTCTTCGGGCTGGCTGAACTGGTATTTGCTCAAAATCGTGTCGAAATGCGTCTCGATCCTCCACAAGTCGGTCTTCCACCAGACAACCAACCAAGTGCTGAGAGGCACTGTCATTTGAGCGGTGAATATCCCAAAAGCATACTCCAATGGTGCGCAGAAATCGAAAGTGTTTCCATCGACACAGGGCTGGACAGCAACGTGATCGCAGCTGTCATGCTGCAGGAGAGCGGCGGTAACCCGTCGGTTATCTCCTCCAGCGGGGCAGTGGGCCTTTTACAGGTGATGCCGCGAGACGGTCAGGCTGCTGAATTCATGTGCGCGAACGGACCATGCTTTTCCAGCAGGCCTTCGATGAATGAGCTCCTCGATCCTGGTTTTAACATCCAATACGGGGCGGAGTATTTGGCGGCTTTACTGACTGTCCACGACAACTTAAGGGAAGCGCTGATGCGGTATGGTCCTTATGATGTCGGGTATGCCTATGCTGACAAGGTTCTTGCGATCATGGCTTCACATGATGGGTGAGTTTCAAAATCAAACACTTTTGTAATGCACGATGATTGATATGCCGCAGGGGGGCGTGATATACTTTTGGCTGGTCCGAGATCAAAATGAATAGAACGAAAGCTGTGATATGGGATATGGGTGGAGTATTCATCCGTACGTTTAATCCTGGACCGCGCAGGGAATTAGAACGGCTCTACGGCCTTGAAAGCGGTAGCATTGATCGCCTGGTATTCCATTCTGATCCCGGGAAAAAAGCGAGCCTGGGTTTCATCAGTGTTGATCAGATGTGGAAACAGATCCTGGAAGATAACGGCATTCCACTGCAGAACTCCTGCGAGGTGGAAAGGATGTTCTGGGAAGGCGATGGCGCGGATGAGAAACTGCTGAACTACATCAGGGGTTTGCGAACGAATTACCGCACCGGCTTGATCAGCAATGCCTGGGGCGACGCGCGAAGAATTCTCACAGAAAAATATCACTGCATGGACGCATTCGACCGGGCAGTCTTTTCAGCTGAAGTGGGGATCATGAAACCCGACCCGGCTATCTACTGGGATATGATCCGCGCGTTCCGGATTGAACCTGCGGATTCTATCTTTATTGATGATTTTCCTGAAAACATCGACGCTGCGAAGCGGATTGGAATGAAGACAGTATTGTTTAAGAGCACCGATCAGGCTATCGGTGAAATTAATGCAGTCCTGGCGATGGATGATAAGGGATGACAGTTAAGGTCAATCTCGAAGAATTCGTTGAGGTGAAAAATTTTAACCGTTCGGCGAAGATGTTTCTGCTGGCGACGGTCATTGGGGGATTTATCACCAGTGGATGGTCCTTGTTTTTCAACCTTTTTATTTTGGCCAGGGGATTCGATAAGGAATTCCTGGGCATCGTCAACATCATGCCATCTCTTGCGTCGTTGATTTTCACGATCCCCCTGGGAATGCTATCCGATCGACTCGGAAGAAAGCGTTCCATGATCCTCGGCACCATCGTGACCATGATCGCATACGGGTTTCAAATCACGACAAACTCAACTGCCGGGTTGATCATCTTGACCTTTCTCGTAGGGATTGGAAACTCACTGCATATCATCAGCAACGCGCCTTTTATGATGAGCGTTTCGAGTGAGAAGAACCGCGCATTGCTTTTCAGTGTGAATTTTGGGCTTCAGACGTTAGCTGGAATGATCGGGAACCTGTTTGCTGGTTTTCTACCCAAAGCATTCAGCAGGCTTTTTGCAATTGCGGCGGATACCGCCCGATCTTACCAGGCGGTACTCATGACTTGCCTGATACTGGGAACACTCATGCTGATCCCCATGTTTCTGATAAATGATCCCGGGGAGAGGCAGCTGAAAAAAGCCATCAAGAAAGTCTCCATAATAAAAACGTTCTTGAAACCTCATGTGTGGAGGTTGTTCCTGCCGAACTTCATCCTTGGCACGGGGGCGGCATTACTGATCCCGTACATGAATGTTTTTTTCCGTGAAGAGCATAAACTTTCCTCGGATACATTGGGATTGTTGTTCAGCCTTTCGGCACTGATCACCGGGTTGGGGAGTATTGTTGGTCCATGGCTGGCCAGAAAATTCAAAAGCAAGATTAAGACCATAGTCTTCACCCAGGCGGCAAGCCTTGGTTTCTTACTGCTCACTGGATTTTCTCCAATCGTGTGGCTGGCCGCGATCGGCTTCCTGCTGCGGGCTGCGCTGATGAACATGGCAAACCCCCTTTACAGCGCATTTGCCATGGAGCAAACTGAACCCGTTGAACAGGGCGCAGTCAATTCAGTGATCAGCCTGGCGTGGAATTTTGGTTGGGCGATATGCCCATACATTTCCGGATTGGTTCAGGCGAATTTCGGCTTTCGACCTCTTTTCATCACGACATTCATCCTTTACACGTTTTCAACCAGCCTGGTGTGGATATTCTTTCGCAATAAAGAAAAAGTTATCACCAAAAAACAAGCCGATGGGCAGCCTGTCAGCTAGATTCTCTTCCGATTCGTTCTCTAGCCGGCAGTTTGACCATTTCTAGAAATTCCTTTTCAACGAGGGATCACAGAGCAAGAGCTGCCTGAAAGTTGTCCTGATTAAAAATCAAAAAAATCGATCCGCCAGCGGATCACCAGGTCATAAAAAAAACGTTCATCGTACACTCGCCATTGGCAGCAGCCAATTCGGCGGGAAACTACAGGCGTTTGATAATTTGTTGCAAACAGGTTAGAATTGGAAAGGTGGTGAAGTGCCCTCGGGAAAAGACCTGATAAAGAAAAAACATTAT
>CAZCHK010000009.1:0-57988 GCA_964498605.1 uncultured Anaerolineaceae bacterium
GACCGGTTCACTTTTCAAGTTAACAGCAGTTCACTTTTCAACTTTTCCTAACATATGCAATTCCGACACACATGCGTCAATCCTTCAGCTCGCCATTGTCCAGCATGGCCAGTATTTTCTCCAGATAGGTTTTATCCCGCCCAGGCAGTTCGGGGTTGATTCTGGATGCTTCCTCGAAGAAATAACGCCGACCGCGGCCTTTTTTCTGCCCGGCCTCCGTGTGCATGTCCAGTGCGTAGTCGGGAATGACGGGAGAGGCGGATCCGTTTTCGATCGCGTGGATGATCCAATTGACCATCTCATCGCTGGAGCGGTCCTTGTCGCACTGACAGAGATAGCGTACCGCATGAATGGCGTAGAGTTTGCGCTCACCCACGGAACGGTCGCAGGCTTTGGTCATCTCAAACAGCGAATGAACAAGAACAGGCGCCGCTTTGTCGCCAAAACCGATATCCTCAACCGAAATCACCTGGAGACGATGCCAGAGGTAATCTTCCATGGCCGGACTGGTGAGGATCATTTCATATGCGAGCAGGGCGGCGTTCTCCGTGTTTCCACGCCGGATTTCCTTTTGCAGGGCTGAGATGACGTGATCTGCAGGAAACCCGTGACACGTCCGAACATCCACCCACGGGTCGCGATTCAAATGAGACATAATACCTCCAATTAGTAATTATATAAGAATTCTGAGATAATGCCGCAGTACATCGCAACTGTACCTGGCAGGCTTTCAATACTGACCCATTCATCCGCAGCGTGTGGATTTCCGCCGGCAGGACCGAAACCCGGCAGTATGGGTATGCCTGCCCCGATGAACATGTAGCCCTCGTTGCCCGGCCCGGCACCGACGGCTTTCCAGCGCACCCCCGTGATCCTTTCGGTGTACTCCTGGGCGAGAACAGCCAGCGGGTGAGATGGGGTAATGCTTGCCCCGGGAATGCGGGTTTTGATCTCAACGCTGAATGAATTGGCAGGGCGTTTTGACCTCACACCGCGCAGTACTTCATCGACTTCATGCAGCACCGCCTCGGCATCCTGCCCGGGCATGAGCCGAATATCGACCAGAGCCGTCGCGAAGTCCGGCACGATGCTTTCATACACTCCCCCGCGAATGATCGTACCGGGCGTGATTGTACAGCCCAGGTTTTCAAAACCCGGCTCCGCGATCGTGCCGATGTGCAGTTCTTCCAGCCCGAGAATCACGTCCGCCAGCGCGGTGACCGCATTGGCACCGTGCTCTTTTTTATGCCACGCCTCCAATCCGGCATGAATGGATTCACCCCTGGCCGTGATCTCCAGCCGCAGCAAACCGCGGTGACCGATGCAGACCACGTCACTGGTGTAGGCGTAGATGGCTCCCTTCACGCCGGTAAAGCATCCCTTTTGGAGCAGGTATTTCGCTCCCAGGTCGCTGTGCGCACCGGACTCCTCGTCGGCCACTCCGGCAAGAACCACCCGGTGCTTGCGGGAATCCAGCAGCCCCATGTCACGCAGCGCGACCAGCGTGTACATGCCGCAGGCGATTCCAGCCTTGTTGTCCGCCGCGCCTCTCCCGTAGAGCATCCCGTTTGCCACATCCGCGCCAAAAGGGGGATGATGCCAGTTCTCAAGCGTGCCCTCGGAGACGGTATCCACGTGAGCGATGATGGCGAATCCCGCCTCGCCGTTTCCGTACTGAACCAGCGCGTTGGGCCTGGCTGGATCAACAGCCGGGGTGGAGTGATCCAGCCCTACGTTGACCGCTTCGGCGATGATTCGCCTCACGACGTTGCTTTCAGGGTCGCGGCGGTTGACCGAAGGGATGCGCACCAGGTCACGCAGGAAATCCAGCATGGGCTGCCGGTACTGGTTCACATTCCTCAGAAGAGCATCTCGATGCGGGGTCTTTGGGTTCATGTGAGGGCGTTGGTTATCAGATCGATAAAGCGGGCGTGGTTGACATCCAGGATCAGGTTGGCGTTGGGGGCATTTTGTGTCAGGCCCATCCAATCCACGGAAGATTGCCCCCGAGGTCCCTGCAGCTCGACTGCAACATGATGGTTTTCCGCGCGGGTGACGATCTCCGGTTCGATCGCGGCAGCAACAGCCAGCCCATCCGGGGCAAACAGGCCGACCTGCCCGCCCAGGCGATCATGGATGAAACTCATGATGATCTGGTTGATGTCGTGGAAGAACCTGGCTTTGGGGGTGTTCAGCGCAAAGAATTTTTGCAGATGGTCGGCATTGAACATGTAGGACAGCGTGGTCTCCCATGACAGGATGGTGGTCATCGGCCAGGCTTCAATGGTGATGTGCGCGGCTTCGGGGTCGGCGAAGAAATTAAACTCCGCCGTGATATTTCCAGCATTGCCCATCGCGCGGATCGCTCCGCCCATGACAATCAGCTCTTTGAACTTGGAGGGCAGCGCCGGATCAAGGCGCACAGCGTGGGCGATATTGGTCAAAGGTCCAATCCCCACAAGCGTCAGCTCGCCGGGATTCTCACTTGCCAGGCGGATCAAAGCGTGGACGGCATGCTCAGATTGCGGAACTCGGGCTGAAGCTGGAACGCCGCAGTCTCCCAGCCCATCCTGTCCGTGGACGTAGGAGGCGTACTCGGCAGGATTGACGATGGGTCGGCTGCACCCGCGGTAGACCGGAACATCCGCTTGCGCGATATCCAGTATCTTCAAGGCGTTCGCGGTAGTTTTATCAACATCCACATTCCCATTCACCGTGGTGATCGCTTCCACTTTCGCGTTCGGATGCGCCAGCGCCAAAAGAATCGCAGCCGCATCATCCACACCGGGATCCGTATCAATGATCAGTCTTTTCATTCTTTCTGTCCCTTTTCCTGATTTTGTCCACCAGCCGATCATGCTGAAGTTCAAGGCTTTCCCGCTCGGCGATATGATCCAGCGTGCGATACTGGTCATCACGATACAGCCATTGACCGTTTACCATCACATCCCGCACATGCTGCCCGGTGACGGAATACACCAGGGAGGTGTAGAGGTCCTGCCCGCCAAAGGGCGACCAGCCAATCTCGTCCATGTCAAGGCTGATCAGGTCCGCTTGCTTACCGGCTTCAAGAGAACCGATCTCTTTGTCCAGCCCGAGCGCGCGCGCGCCGTTGATGGTTGCCATGTCCAGAATGGCACGTGTGGGGATGGCGGCCGGATCATGGGTGAGAAGCGCGAAACATTTGCCAATGAGTGACATCTCCTTGAACATATCGTAGGAGTTGTTGTTGGTGACATTATCCGTTCCCAGCGCCACATTCACTCCCGCCTTGATCAACTCGGGCAGGGGGGATAACCCCGCGGCATTGCGCATCCCGGAGGAGGGTGCCATCACGACCGTGAAAGGTTTCCCCGCGACCAGCTTCAGGTCTTCCTGGCGGATGGTGATGCTGTGCGCGGCCAGTACCGGGTGTTCCAGGAACCCCATCTCGGCCAGCTGCTTGAGGGCGGAATGACCGTAATGTTCGAAGCAGTAATCGTCCTCCTCGGTCCCGGTCCCAAAATGCGTGTGAAACCCTGTGTGGTGTTCACCCGCGAGCTGAAGCTCCATCTGCATGGCGATTTCGCTGTTATCCACGAAAAAGGCGTGAGGACCCACCCAGCCGGTGAGCAGAGCATCATGCCGCAGCGTGTCGAGAAATGAAGAAGCGGCAGCCAGTTCCCGGGAACGGGCTGCTTCGTCACCCAGCTCGACAATCCCGTACGCCAGGCTGGCGCGCATTCCGCTCCGGTGGACTTCCGGGAAGACCCTGTCCATCCAGAAATACTGGTCTGCAAAACAGGTTGTGCCTGTGCGGATCATCTCCGCGCAGGAAACAGCCACCGCGGGAGGAAGCATGTCTCGCTCCAGGTCAAATTCAAGCACCCGGATGGTGTTGAACCATCCATCCAGCGTGAAAAGCGTGTGACCCTCCACGTGACCGCGGAAAAGGCTCATGGGCGTATGCGTGTGTGCGTTGATCAGGCCGGGCATCACCAGGTGATGCTCCAACTCGATGGTTTGATCGAATTTGCGGGTTGCGTCCAGGCGCTTCTGTTCACCGACCTCAAGGATGCGGCCTGATTCGACGATCAGGTAGCCAGGACGCAGAATGGTATCCTTTTCATCCAGGGTGACGACAGCGCGGGCTTTGATCAGCGTGGTGCTCATGACTGTTCCTCGAGCAACTGCAGGAGCTCCTCGCGGTAGGGCATGGCAGGCATGGCGCCTTTGCGCGTGGTGGCCAGCGCTCCGGCTGCTGCGCCCCAACGGACAGCTTCAGAGACAGGCCGCCCTTCCGACAGCGCGACTGCCAGGGCACCGTTGAAGGCATCACCGGCAGCGACGGTATCGATCGCGGCGACTTTGAACGGCATTTGAAACCCGCTGCCTTCCGGTCCTTGAAAATAGGCTCCCTGCGCGCCTAATTTGATGATCGCGGTTCTGACGCCTTTTTCCCTGAACAGGCGAGCTGCTTTTTCCGCGTCACTGGTGTTCTTCGGTCGGAATCCGACCAGGGTTTCAGTTTCCACTTCATTGGGCGTGATGAAATCCATGTGCTGGAAAGCGATCTCCGGCAGCAGTGAGGCAGGCGCGGGATCGAAGATCACCGTGACTCCCATTTCCTGGGCGATTCTGATCACCTCTAAAACGGGATCGAGGTTGGTTTCAAGCTGCACCATGAGAACTTTCGCGCCTTCAAGCGCCTGACGGGTTTTCGCGACATCACTTTCATCCAGCGCGAGGTTCGCGCCGGAAACGATGATGATGCTGTTCTCCGCTTCTTCGTCCACGCTGATGACAGCCAATCCAGTTTTGTGATTTTCATCCAGCCGCACCTGGCTCACATCGACGTTCTGCTCAGACACGATCCTGAGCACCTCAGGACCGAAGCTGTCGCTGCCGACGCGGCCGATAAAAACGACACTTGCGCCCAGGCGGGCTGCCGCGACAGCCTGGTTGTTGCCCTTGCCGCCGGGGACGGTGATAAAAGAACTGCCACGCAGAGTTTCCCCTGGGCGTGGCAGCCTCGGTACGTAGGTTGTGAGATCCATATTGATGCTTCCAAAGACAACGATCTTCATGGGTAGTCCTTTTCTGGAATCAATGAATGTTAATTTATGGAGTGTCTGAATTATACACGGGCATTCCGAGTTGTTGTATTGATATAATACTGACTGAGAATACTTCAATCAGGAGGCAGTTTCGATGGAATGGCACATCAAGTGTGATCCTAAAGAGATCAACCGCTACGTGTTTTGCCCGGGAGACCAGCAGCGCGCCAGGAAGATCGCGACCATGTTCGATGAACACCACCTGGTCACAGAATCCAGGGGCTATGTCGTTTTATCCGGTACGTATCAGGGCATACCCATGACCGCCTGCGGCACGGGGATGGGCGGACCGGCAGTGGCGATCGGGATCGAGGAGCTGGCTCATATGGGTGCGGATACCTTTATCCGGGTGGGATCGTGCGGCGTTTTCCAGGAAGGGCAGAAATCTGGCTCCGTCTGCATCGCCACCGGCACCGTGCGCATGGGCGGAACAGCCAATGCCTATTTACCCCCCATTTTTCCAGCGGTGCCCACGTTTTCCGTTCTGCGAGCACTGGTAGAGGCGGGTGAGGAACTGAAGATCCCGACCTGGGTGGGAATCGGCAGCGCCGGTGACGCCTTCTACGCGCCGCGCAGACCAGAAGACCGGGCAGCCATGCGCGACGCCGGGCTCGTTTTTGCCGAGATGGAAAGTGACACGCTGTTCATCGTTGGGCAGGTCCGCCACTGGCGCACCGGAGCCATTTTTACATCCGATGGCACACCCGAGGAGACCAAGCCTGATGCGGGCGAGGAAGCGTACCAGCAGGGACAGATCGATACCATCCGGATCGCTTTGAGGGCGATGGAAAAAATCGCAAGCACTGACAAGAAATAAGACTGTGAAACTTGACCCGCTGCACTACGCAGCGGGTTTTTTCTGCGCTGCAGCTTTTTCTTTTGGGTGACGGGTGAAAATGGACCGGATGCTCTTCAAACCATAGTAGCGGTTTGTCGCCGCGAAGAGCAGGATCAACGCGATCAGCGTTCCTCCCAGCTCACGCGGGATGCCTGAGTGGATTTGCAGGCCAATCAAAGCGCCGGTGCGCAGCCCGCCCAGCAGGAAGGCGAAAATGATGATCCCCAGGGGATTCAAATGCCCCGCGAAGGCAACGATCAGGCCGTCAAAGTCAGACACGGCGGAGAAAGTGGAAACCACGTGATACTGCACGCCGAGAACCTCGATGGCTCCCGCGAGCCCTGCCAGGGCGCCGCTGATCAAGACCGCGCGAAGCACGGGGGTGTGGCGGGAAATGCCGGCAAACAGCGCGAAACGAGGTTCCTGAGCGGCATTGCGGATCTCCATGCCGCGCTTCATGCGCCAGAAGTACAGGAAAACAAAAAGCGCGGCCGCCAGAGCGATGATGAATCCGGCGTTAAGCTTTGTGCTCCGGATCATCGGGAGCAGCCTGGCGGATGGTCTGACAGCCCCGGAGCGAAAAATCCCCGCGGCAAACCCCGCCAGGGCGTTGAAGAGAAAGGTGGTGATGATCTCGTTGACGCCGAGGAATGTCTTGAGTAATCCCGGGATGAATGCCCACAGCGCTCCTATCAGGCACGCGAACGCCATGGCAAGAGCGGGATGAAGAATGGGGGGCAGTGAAAAACGACTGGCCAACCAACCGGCGGCGGACGCCCCAAGGATCATCTGCCCGATCTGGCCGATCGAGAAAAAACCAGCTTTGATAGATACAGCAGCAGCAAGTCCGCTCAGGATCAGGGGCGTGGCGAACTGCATTGCCGTGACAACCGCGCACTGCCCTTCAAGAGCTTTACAGGAAAAGCCGGATTTCAACAGCGAAGCATACGCGGCAATGGGATCCTCGCCGCTGGCCAGGATCAGTACCGCACCCGCAAGAAGTGCCAGGAAGACGGGTAAGAAAAGGAAAAAAAGGCGCTTGATCGTTTTCATGGAGCACACAGATGATACCCCAAGTTGGCATTTTTTCACAAAAGCTCATCTTTTTTGTTCATACTGCAATACAATCAATACGGAAGAACAAGGAGGATTCAGCAGCATGTTTGACCTGGATTCTGGTGAATATTACGAGAAGGTTTACGCTGGTATATTGGGTAAGATCATCGGGGTATACCTGGGACGACCCATCGAAGGCTGGACTTATGAAAAGATCCAGCGGGAATTGGGGGACATCACATACTTCATGAATGACAGGATTCCTGACGCCCCGCCACTCATCGTGACGGATGACGATATTGCCGGAACCTTCACGTTCGTGCGCGCGATCGAGGATTTTGGCTGCAGCAAAGAGCTGACCTCAGAGCAGATCGGCAGAACCTGGCTGAATTACATTATTGAAAACCGGACCATCCTCTTCTGGGGCGGATTGGGGAATGCAACCGAGCACACCGCTTACCTGCACCTCAAGCAGGGTATTCCCGCCCCCCACAGCGGTTCACGAAAGTTGAATGGGAAGATCCTTTCAGAGCAGATCGGAGCGCAGATTTTCATCGATGGGTGGTCGATGCTGGCTCCGGGTGATCCGGGATTGGCCATCAACCTGGCGGGAAAAGCCGCCCGGGTCAGCCACGACGGCGAAGCGGTCACCGCGGCGCAGTTCCTGGCGGCCATGGAGGCGCAGGCCTTTACCGAAAACGATTTGATGAAAATCGTCGATATCGCGCTGGGTTTCATTCCCCCGGCCAGCATCATATCCAGGTTGGCAGGCGATCTGATCGCGTGGCATGCGAACTTGAAGGATTGGCGAGAGGCCCGGCTCAAGATCGTGGAAAAGTACGGCTACGACCGGTACGGCGGTGTGTGCCATGTGGTGCCAAACCACGCCTTGATCCTGCTTGGACTTTTGTACGGTAACGGGGATTTTGATGAAAGCTTGAGAATCGTCAACACGTGCGGCTGGGACACGGATTGCAATTCTGGAAACCTGGGCTGCTTGCTGGGGATCAGGAATGGGCTGGCAGGCCTTTCAGTCCGACAGGATTGGCGTTCACCCGTAGCGGACCGGATGTATTTACCCACGGTGGATGGCGGCAATGCCGTAACGGACGCGCTTCGCGAAGCGGACCACATTGTCTCCATGGCGAGAAGGATGAACGGGATGCCAGACAGAAGACAAAAGAAAGGCGCGAGGTACCACTTCAGCCTGCCCGGCAGTCTCCAGGGATTTTTCATCGAAGGCTCGGGCAGTAAAGATTTGGCCGGGAGGGTTCGCAATGAAGATGAAAGCTTGAGAATCGATATCTGCCCCGGGGCGGATCATCATCCGGTGTTGGTGAAAACCGCGACGTTCATCCCGCCGGAACATAAGCACATGCGATGGTACGAATTGATCGCTTCTCCAGCACTGTACAGCGGGCAGACCCTGCGCGCGGCGTTAACCGCCGCACAGACCAATCGGTCATCCCTGTGCACGCGTGCTGCCGTTCAGTATTACGATCACGAGGATATTATCAGCACAGCAGACGGACCCGCGGAGGAAATTCGGCCGGGGGAAACAAGAATCATCCAATGGCAGACGCGGGTACCTGATGGATGCCCGATCGTGTACGCGGGAGTTCAGATAGAGACCGGTGCGGAGGCGACCTTGTATCTGGACTGGTTGACCTGGGATGGTGATCCCTGTGTGCGGTATTGCCTGCCTGACTGCGGGGGAACCATGTGGCAAAGAGCCTGGGTAAATGCGGTTGATCAGACATACGACCTCAAGCCCGAATTGATGCGCCTGATACAGAACCATGGCCGGGGGATGATGCTGACCGGGACGCGGGATTGGCAGGACCTTCAGATATCCACGCATCTGATCCCGCACCTGATTGGAGCCTTTGGCGTGGCGGGACGGGTTCAAGGCTTGCAACGGTATTACGCGGTAATGATTGAAAAGCCAAACACCGCCAGATTGATCAAAATGGACCATGCCGAGAAGACATTGGCTCAGGGCGTTCTTGATTGGAAGGAGGACGAATGGATCCAGGTCGATCTGATCACCAGCGGTGACCACATCCAGTGCAGTGTAAACGGCAGGCAGCTCCTGTCCTGCAGAGATACCCACCAGCCACTGCTGAACGGCTGCGTTGGAATGATCGTGGAGGAGGGCTGCCTGGGTGTCGAAAGCGTGAGCATCGGGATGCCAAAGGACAACCAGCTCGATCCGTGACCGGTCAGATAACCACCTGCATGCTTGTGGGTTATTATTAGTAGAGGCATAGCTGGGACATGAACCACAGGCAGTTGAGTGAATCATTGATCGATGAGCTGGTCGGTTCGCTGGGTCTGCCCAGAACGCGTCTGACGCATGGGATCTTCTGGATGCTTTTTCGGAACATCACCAACCGGTTGGCCGATCTCGGCATCCCTTTTGATCAGAAGGTCGCGGCGGAAGGACTGCCGGAGGCGAGCCGATGGTGCCTGGGACATTTTTGCCAGGGGATCCAATCAGCGGGACTGGAAAACATCCCACCTCAGGGCCCACTGCTGGTTGCGTCCAACCACCCGGGAGCGTACGACGCGTTGATCGCCTTTTCAATGGTCAACAGGCAGGATATCCGCTGGGTGTCCAGCGAGATACCGTTTCTTTCCCTGCTTTTCAATACGAGAAAGCACATTATTTTCGCGAGCAGAAGCAGCATGGCGAACCGGTTTTCTGTCCTGCGGGATGCGCTGCGGCATTTGCAGTCACAAGGAACGCTGGTTTTCTTCGGTGCCGGGCACAGGGAGCCAGACCCGGCCGTGTATCCAGGTGCGTTCCAATCCATCGCGGAATGGCTGAAGGTGATGGAAATCTTCATGACAAAAGTTGAAAATGTGCGCTTCCTTCCGGTCATCATCAGCGGAGTGGTGGCCCCGCAGTGGGCGCGCAGCCCGTTCACGCACCTGCGGCGCAAACAGATCGATCAGCACCGGCTGGCCGAGTTCGGCCAGGTCATCTCTCAACTGCTGCGCCCCGGCCGCATGTTTGTGAAACCCGCCATTTCATTTGGAGCCGCGGCAACGCTCCAGGAGATCAGGCAGAAGATGAGGAATGGATCGATCATGAATGAGATGCTTTTTCGCATGAAAGAGCAATTATCCTCTCATCTGCACTTGTTCGGCATCGTTCCACCTGTGTGAAGGCCAGTTTCGGGAAGGCAGGCTACTCCCCATATCGAATCCGTGATAAACTCACTTGTTGTTCGCCCAGTACTGTTGAAGGAGTGAGGATGATGGCAGGAAAACAAAAGTATCACCGTGTTGAAATTGGAGGCGTCACGCGCGACCTCAGGTTGTTTGAGATCAAACCGGGTTTGCGCATAGCGATCCTGAATATATTAGGGGATACCGAGCTGGTGCAGGCTTGCGCCAAAGCCCTGGCCAAAAAGATCCAGACGCTGGAATTCGACACACTGGTTACCGCGGAATCCAAGAGCATTCCGCTGGCCCACGCGCTATCCGTCGTTACCAAAAAACCATACGTCATACTTCGCAAAGCATACAAGATCTACATGGGTAATACAGTTCAGGCCCAGACGGTCTCCATCACAACGGGAAAACCCCAAACGCTTTATCTGGATGAAAAGGACCGCCCTTTATTCAAGGGCAAAAGCGCGCTGATTCTGGATGATGTGATCAGCACAGGATCGACGCTGGAAGGGATGCGCGAGATCGTCAGGGCAGCCGGCGGGAAGGTGGCGGCGGTGGCGGCGATTTTTACCGAGGGGGATGCTGGCTGCTGGAAGGATGTCATTTCCCTGGGAAATTTGCCGCTCTTCGAGTAGAAAATCCGCGACAACATCGGAGGCTTCTAAGGGATGTTTTTCAGGGCAGCCTTTGTTGCGTGCGTGAGCTTTTTCAATTCACGTTCCCGGATCAGGGCGAGGCGGTGGTCCGGGACCTCTTCCAGATAAACGAGCTTGACGGGTCGATGCAGCCGGGTGTAAACCGCTCCCCGACCGGCGTTGTGCTGTGCCACGCGGCGATCAGGGTCAATCGTCCAGCCGGTGTACAGGCTGCCATCCGCGCATTCGACCATGTAGCAGTAGTATGGCATTGACCTTAACGACTCAGCCGACCAGGATCTTGTACAGATTCTGAAGGGGGGGATAGAGGATGAATCCGAGAATATCAAAACCGATCAGGCGGGGTAAAAGGATAAGAGCGAGAAGGATGAAACCGCTGTAGCGGCTGATCCTTTCCAGCACCCGTCCCCATTTTGGTGGAAACGCGACCAGCGCCACCTTCTCACCATCCAGCGGGGCGAGGGGCAGCATATTGAACAGCATGAGGAGCAGATTAATTGTCACCATGCGGATGAAGAAGTCTTCGAGGAACTGTAGAAAAACGCTGTCTGCCGCCGCCGCGCTGCTGATGAACTGGAACCGAAGCGGGACAGCGAAGAGGATGGCCAGAAGGAAGTTTGACAGCGGTCCTGCCAGCGACACCAGCATCATTCCCAGTTCTGTTTTGCGGTTTACTGCGTACGAATTCACGCGAACCGGTTTTGCCCACCCGAAGCCAACGAGCAGCAGCATTAACGAGCCGATCGGATCCAGATGTTTGAAGGGATTCAGGGTCAATCGGCCGTCCTGGCGCGGGGTTTCATCTCCCAATCGGACAGCCACGAACGCGTGCGCGAACTCGTGCATCGGCAGGCTGATGAACAAGGCCAGGATATTGAGCAGCAGTGTTTGGATATTCAAACCCGAAAGTAATCTTTGCATGGGAATTAAACTCTGGGGCATTATAACATGCGATATAATGCGCCCATGCTGCCTGAAATCGAGTTGGGAATGAAGGTCAGACTGCGCAAAGTTCATCCCTGTGGAGGATTTGAATGGAAGATCACACGCCTGGGAGCGGATATCGGTCTTGAGTGTCTTACCTGCGGCAGAAAAGTGCTGCTGACCCGCCGCGAACTGGCCCGAAACCTGAAAAAGATCCTGCCTGGCGATGATTCCGGTCAAACCCGATCACGCGACTGATATTTCAGCAGGCGTGCGGCCATAAAAACCCTTCCGTGTCATTTCGCTTATAATCTAGATCATGCCCATTCTCCATCTGAATGATTTTGATTTCTTCAGCCGCAGCCCGGATCAAACGCAGCGTATCGGCATGCGCCTGGGGTCGTATTTACGAAACGATGATGTTGTCTGCATGTGTGGTGATCTGGGAAGCGGGAAAACAACCCTCGTGCAGGGAATCGCCAGGGGCTGGGGGGCACTGGAAGGTGCGATCAGCCCGACTTTTGTGATCGTGAATGTCTATCACCGCCCGGACGGGGCCAGGCTCAACCATCTGGATGCTTATCGCTTGCAGAATGCCTTCGAAGCCGAAGATCTCGATCTGAACTGGTTGTCTGAAGAAGGGGCGCTGCTGGTCGAGTGGGCTGATCGGATACGACAGGCGCTGCCCGAGGAATGCTTATGGATCGATCTGAAATATATCGCCGATGAGCAGCGGGAGATCCTCTTTTCTCCCCATGGGGCGCGGTACGTGAAATTGGTTCAGGATCTAAAAAAAGCGATGATTGGAGGGGAATGATGCTTCTTGCTCTGGATACTTCAACCCAGGCGATCGGAATGGCGTTGTTTGACGGCGTGGAGATCATCCAGGAATCCGTTTGGCGGACCAAAAATCATCACTCCGTGGAAATTGCCCCTTCCATAAAATTCATGTTGGAAAAAGCGGGTAAAAAAACATCCGACCTGCGCTGCGTTGCTGTCGCGCAAGGCCCTGGATCGTTTACAAGTCTGCGTATCGGATTATCAATCGCCAAAGGTATCGCCCTGGCTGTCAATATCCCTCTTGTTGCTGTGGCGACATTGGATATCCTGGCTCACGGCGTCGGAATGAGAGCGATGGAGATGGCTGCTGTGCTGCAGGCGGGAAGAAACCGGCTGGCCGTTCAATGGTACCAACCCGGAGCGACGACATGGGAGAGCACGGGAGGTCTGCGCGTGTGCACCGCGCATGAATTGGTGCAGGATGTGACGGAGCCTAAGTTATTTGCCGGTGAGCTGAATGCCGAAAACCGGCAGATCCTGGCAAGACGGTGGAAGAATGTGGTTTTGGCCGATCCGGTCGAATGCGTGCGCCGTCCCGCTCATCTGGCTGCGATCGGATGGAAAAAATGGCAGGAGGGGCAGGTGGAGAGTGCGGCCGCGCTCTCGCCGATCTATTTGCATATTGCCGGGGGGATACCCGGATGAACGGGACAAAATCTGAACCTTGTTTCAGGAAAATGAAGTTTGAAGATCTGGAAGCCGTGTGCGCGATCGACAGAGAATCGTTTTCATTGCCGTGGCCTGAGACATCCTTCCGGCATGAAATTTCAAATAATGCAGCCGCCCGTTTTTGGGTTGCGGAAGACCTTTCTGCGCCAGGCAACGCAAAGGTCATCGGCATGCTCGGTGGATGGCTGATCGTTGATGAATTTCACATCGGAACCCTGGCCATTAAAAAGGAATTCCGCGGGCTGCACGTTGGAAAAAAACTTTTCATCTTCGCGATGAATGAGGTCTACAAACAAGGTGTACAATCAGTCTTTCTGGAGGTCAGGCGATCCAACCGTATCGCTCAGCAGATGTACCGCGGGCTGGGATTTGAGATGGAAGGAGTAAGAGAAAGGTACTATTCCGATAACCACGAAGACGCGATCCTCATGAATTTGGGCAACCTTAGCCTGGAAAAGATCGCGTCCTGGCAGCAAATTGAAAAGAACAAGGGAGTTCCATGTCTGATGAAATGACATTAGAAGCCATCGCCAGCAGGATCAGGAACTGCACATCGTGCCAGCTGCACAACTACCGCAAGAATTCCGTCCCGGGTGTGGGTCCATGCAACACGAAAATACTCTTTATCGGCGAAGCGCCTGGGTTTTATGAAAACGAACAGGGAAAACCTTTCGTGGGACAGGCCGGAAAACTTCTCGATGAGATGTTGATGAAGATCGGCATTCAACGAAGCGAGGTTTTCATTACCAATGTCGTGAAATGCCGGCCGCCTGAGAACCGCGACCCACTCCCGGATGAAGTGGAAGCCTGCAACAGCTACCTGGAACAGCAAATCACACTGCTTGATCCGAAAATCATTGTCACGCTCGGGCGGATATCCATGGCAAAATTCCTGGCCAGCGCAAAGATCAGCCTTGTGCACGGACAGGCGTTCTCGATCGGGGGCAGGTTGATCGTTCCCATGTACCATCCGGCTGCCGCGCTGCACCAACCTTCCCTGCGACCGCAGCTGGAGGCGGATTTCTCGAAGCTTCCGGGATACATTTCCAGAAATGGATCGGTTGCTTCAGAAAAGACAAATGCCACACCGTCCAGTTCAGTAGAAAAACAGGAAGCAAAGAAAGATGAACCCACGCAACCCTCTCTGTTTTAGGAAGATCGCATGTCAACGATTCTCGTAACCGGCGCAGCGGGATTCATCGCCTACAAGGTTTGCCAGGATCTTCTCAAGGCCGGTCATGCAGTGTATGGCATCGACAACTTTAATAATGCGTATGACGTGAGTTTAAAGAAATGGCATCTGGCACAGATTTTGCCTTTCAAGAGGTTTACTTTCTCAAAATTTGATATCGGTAACAAAAAAGCGTTAAGTGAGGTGGTCGTTCCCGGGAAAATTGATGCCGTGATCAACCTGGCAGCGCGGGCGGGTATCCGCGCCTCGCTGGAAAACCCCTGGGAGTTCATCAGCACAAACGTGACAGGCACCCTCAATTTGCTTGAATTTTGCAGGGAGAGGAAGATCCCGAAGTTCATCCTCGCCTCCTCCTCCAGCGTGTACGGCTCTCATCCACCTCTGCCCACACCGGAAAACGCAGACGCTTCCCATCCAATGCAGCCATACGCTGCCAGCAAGATCGCGGCGGAGGCGCTCTGTCATTCCTACCACCATCTTTACGACCTGGACATCACCGTTTTCCGATATTTCAACGTGTTTGGACCCGGCCTGCGTTCAGACCTGGCGGTGTTTCGGTTTTTTCAAAGGATCATGGAGAACAAAGTGATCCATATTTACGGGGACGGAACACTGACCCGCGGCTTCACGTACCTGGATGATATTTCCAGAGGTACCATCCTTGGTCTGGAACACCTTGGCTTCGAAGTGATCAACCTGGGCGGACATGAACAGGTGAGCATCAACGACCTGGTTTCCCGGATCGAGGTGGTCGCAGGGAAAAAGGCAGCGACACATCACACAGAGGGACTGCGCGCTGATATGCAGGCGAATTGGGCTGATATCAGCAAAGCGAAGACGATGTTGAATTGGGATCCTCAGGTTGATCTTGACGAGGGACTGCAACACTTGATGAGCTGGTACTTAAAAGAACGCTCCTGGCTCAGGAAGATCGACACAGACTGATGATGATCAAAAGGCTTTGGGGCAAATTCAAACGCGATCACACTCTGGGGAGGGTGGTGCGCAACTCAGGGCTGCTTTTTATCAGCAACGCCATCAGCGCGGTGATCAGCATCGTGACGGCCAATATTCTTGGTGTGGAAAACTTTGGCGCGTTGGGCATCATCATTACATTTGTCTCCAGCGTGAACCGGCTGCTTTCATTCCGCATGAGCGAATTGGTCGTGCGCTACGTGGGTGAGTACGTGGAGAAGGGAGAAGAAGAAAAAGCCGGCGCGATCGTCAAGGCAGCCGGTATTTCTGAAGCGGTCACTTCCCTCTTCGCGTATGGCATTTTAGCGATCCTGGCTCCTGTTGGAGCGATCTACATCGCCAAAGATCCCGCCGCTACCCCGTTGTTCCTTCTTTACGGCGTCTCGATCCTCGGTTTGTTCCTGAGCGAGACCTCTGCGGGTGTCCTCCAGGTGGGAAATTACTACCTGTCTCAATCCGTGATCAACCTGATACAAACGATTGCCACGGCAGCGATCATTATTATCGCGTACTTTACCCGCAGCGGCATCACCCTCGTGTTGTGGGGTTACCTGGCCGGTAAGCTCATTGCGGGACTGGGACCTGTGATCATGGCCCTCATCCGCCTGCCGGCGATGCTGGGAAAGAAATGGTGGAAGGCGTCCCTGAGGAAGCTGCCGCCTTTCAAGGAGTTGGTCCGGTTTGGATTGAGCACCAACTTCAGCAGCACGCTCAATATGATCGTCAGGGACAGCGAGGTTCTGTGGATCGGCTGGCTCTTCAGCCCCCTGGCGGCGGGTTACTATAAAACGGCGCTGGCCATCTTGAACCTGGTGATCATGCCGATCAATCCGTTCATCACCACAACCTTCCCGGAGTTGATGAGAAAAATCACGTCAAAATTATGGAAAGAACTGCGAAGCCTGTTAAAGCGGGTCACGTTTATTGCAGGCATGTGGACTGTCGCCGTGATCATCGGTTTGGCGTTCTTTGGAAAACCTGTGCTGTTCACGGCCTGGATACCATGGCGGGGACATCTGGCGGCGGTGTACAAAAGTGAGTTCTTACCTGCGCTTGACATCCTCTTGATCCTGATGGTGGGCTACGGCTTCGGCAACAGCCTTTTTTGGAGCCGCTCCTTGCTGCTGGCGTTTGGAAAAGCGAATGACGCGCTGAGGATCGCTTTTTGGGCCGCTCTGGCAAAAATCGCTTTGACCGTTCTGGTGGTCCCGTATTTAGGCTACATCTGGGAAGCCGTCTTCTTCAGCGCGTACCTCCTGGTCACGGTATTGATCATGGTTGGCAAAGGTATGGCCGAGGTGAGAAAGGCGGAATGGGGTAGCGTGACATGAGGATCGCCTGTGTAACCACTTCAAGCATTCCGTCGACGACCGCCAACAGCATTCAGGTCATGAAAACATGCAACGCGCTCGCCTCCCTCGGGCATGAAGTTCGAGTCTGGTTCCCAGGAAACGCGCAGGTGAGCTGGTCGGAAGTGGCGAGCGTTTACGCATTAACCGAACCATTCGTGATCACCGCAAAACGCAGCAGCCCGGCTATGAAACGCTACGACTTCTCCTGGAGGAGCGCGGTAGAGGCGAAGCGCTGGACAGCAGATCTTTTTTACACGTGGATGATCCCGGCGGGAAGAGCCGCGCAGGTCCTGCGTCTGCCAGTTGTCCTTGAACTGCATGACAGGCTGATGGGCAGGCTGGGTCCGGTATTGTTCAAGCAGATCATCCGCGGAGGAGGGATCTGGCGAATTGCCGTGATCACCCGCGCCCTGCAGCAGGTGATCGAAGAACAAACCGGGTGCAGCTTTCTGCCAGACGATGTAGTGATCGCTCCCAACGGGGTTGATGTCGAAAGGTTTGGGAATCAGCCTTCACCTGACGTAGCAAGGAGATCGCTTGGGCTTGAGGACAAGATCACGGCGGTCTTCAGCGGGCATTTGTATCCCGGCAGGGGCATTGGATTACTGGCGGAGCTCGCCCGCAGGCGGAAGGATGTCCAGTTTCTCTGGGTAGGTGGAAAGGCGGACGATGTTGATCGTTGGCGATCCTACCTCCAGCAGCAGAGTATTCAAAATGTGATCCTGACGGGATTCATGGATAATACCAGGCTGCCTGATTATCTGGCTGTGGGAGACATTCTGCTGATGCCGTACGAGCGCGTGATCACCGGGAGCAGCGGAGGTGACACGGCCGGGATCTGCAGTCCCATGAAGATGTTCGAGTACATGGCATCCGGAAGAGCCATTCTCACCAGCGACCTTCCTGTCATTCGCGAGGTCCTGAATGATGAAATGGCTTTCTTCGCCCCGCCGGGTGACATGGATGCGTGGGAGCGAGCTTTGGTGAGATTGATCCAGGATCCAGGGCTGCGCGAAAGGTTAGGCAGCGCTGCGTCCAAAGCGGCATCTCAGTACAGCTGGAAGCGCCGCCAGGGATTGATATTACGCGGAATTTTGAATGAAATCTCCTCTACGCAGCGAAAAGGAATGAAATGAAAAAAACAATGATCTTTGGGATGATAGCAATTTTTTTGGGGTTGGGAGCAGGGGCGCTGATCACTATACTTGGCGGGCAGCTGCCGCTGCCTGACGCAGCCGGGTTTTCGATTGCGGGGTGGTTGGGGACCTCGCTTGTCATTGCGCTGGCTGTTTTTCTCCTTTTGATCGCCTGGTCATGGGGGGGAGGATCAAAAACGCTGTTATGGATGGTCGTCCTGGCATTCGCCATCCGCCTGGTGCTGGGAGTCATTATTGGGGTGGGCATTCCGGCCTGGGGGCATGACAACGCGGAAAACAATTCGGGCTACCTGCTCCTTGATCCGTATGAACGGGATACGGAAGCATGGAACCTGGCGAAAAGTGGTGATTCCATCATTCAATCGGCGGCATCTGGCTTTGGAAATGATCAGTACGGGGGGGTGCTTTCCATCTCCGCCTTCCTTTACCGCAGCTTGAGCGCTGACGGGCACCGCCCGTTTCTTGTGCTGATCGTTGGAGCTTTCATGGCTGCCTTTGGGCTTCCATTTTTATGGGTGGGGCTGCAGAAGCTGTGGGGACACAGGATTGCGGTGGTGACCTGCTGGATCGTCGCACTGTATCCGGAAGGCATCCTGCATGGCATGACCCAGGGCAGGGAGCCTTTTATTATCGGTTTGTTCTCGATCATGTTCTGGGCAGCGATGGGCTGGGATGGAAAAAAATGGCAAAGCTGGGTGGGCATGGCTGTGCCGCTGCTCCTTCTTTTATGGATTTCTGCTCCTGCGGCTCTATTCTCGCTTGTGTTTTTCATTGTTTGGATTGTTCTGCAAGACTACGCGGAAAAGGTGAAAAAGTGGCAGCTGAGGGCTTTCTGGATCATCCTTGGGGTTGTTATGATCCTGATGGGTCTGCTTTACTGGAGCTGGTTTGGCGAAGTGGCCAAATGGGACGCGCTGGAATACGAGAGAGGGTCCGGTTTCATCCAGCTTGTGAGCAGCACTCTCGGGGAGCAGTGGCGGGTACCGTTCTTAACCGTATATGGTCTTACGCAGCCCATGCTGTTCGCGGCGCTTGTGGCCACGACGACCGCGCCGATCTTCAATATCATTGGAGGTTTTCGAGCATTCGGCTGGTATATCATCGCCCCGTTTCTGATATTAGCGTGGATCAGGATGTGGAAGGAAAATGAACAGACCAAAAAAAGGCTCATCATATGGAGCGTCCTGTTCAGCACCGCCTGGATTTTGCTTGCGTCCATGCGCAGCGGTGGAGATCTATGGGATAACCCGCGGTATCGGATCCTCTTCCTGCCTGTAATTGCGCTGGTTGCTGCCTGGGCGCTGGATTGGGCTAAAGCCCACAAGGACAGGTGGCTGGCGTGCCTTCTGTGGCTTGACCTGATATTTAATGCAGTGTTTTTTGTATACTACTTATGGCGATACTACGAAATCATCCCGATCAGCATTGATCCCCGGATCCTGTCCATTCTGGCCTTTGGGATCACCCTGGCGCTGTCCTCCGTGGTGATCGTATCCACGGTCATTATCAGTAAGCGGGACAGGAAAAAGGCAATCGATAACTCCTGACGAGCAGACGCCCCTGCTGGAGGCTTCCTGCAGCAGCAGAGTTCCCTCGCTGCGGATGATTTGCATGCAGAAGCTGGTAGAAGCGCTGATCTGCCTGACTGTGCGTGTGCCACCGCACGAATGCTGAAGGGTGGAACTTGCGCCTGGCCGGAAGTTCCCGGACGTGATTTTTTCGCAAATCGTATCCTTCTCCACAAAACAACCAGCCTATTAGGCTGGTCGTTTTGTGGATGACACGGATGATCAATGGTTGATCCGACTGCGGAGCGAACGAAGAACAATGATGAGGGTGATGAGAACGCCAACGATGCTCACCAGGCCGATGATCGGACCGATGATGCTTCCCCCACCTGTCGCGGGAAGGGAAGAGTCCGATGATGTGAGCGCGACCTGCGTCTGATTGCTGGAGACCTGGGTCTGCATGGCGGCAAGTGTCTGCGTGTGGGCCTGATCCGCGAGGCTGATCTCCGATGTGGCAGTGGCGGACGGCTGGGCCAGCAGCGGTGTGGATGTGGGCGCCAGGGTCGCGCTGGGTTGGACGGTCGCGCTGGGAGTCAGTGCCAGGTTCGCGAGATACGCCTGTTCGGTCGCCGCTGCGATCGTGGCCGTGTTGGCCGCGTAGATGATCGCAGCCTGTTCAGCCTGGGATGCTTGCTGCTGCCTGACCAGGCGAGGGGCTATTCCCACCAGAAAAATCAACGCCAGCGCGGTCAATATGACCAGCACCACGATCAGTAGAAGGAAGGTCCGGTTTCCTTTTGGTTTTATTGGCGGAGGAGCGGCTTGCGTATCCGCTTCCAGTATTTCCTTTAATGGGTCGTCTTGAAAATCACTCGGGTTCGTGGTCATGCTTCTCTCTCCTTGTGCGGCATCTAATACAGTATATCCATGTTTGCCACAGGAATGGTTGTTTTTTGATCATTTTCCAGTTGAACTTCAACGCAGGCGGCGTATATATTGGATGACAATTCAACAGGTTCTTTCAGAATTTGGGTGATCGTGCCGACTTTTCCAGTCAGCGGTGAAATATTGCAGCGAATCTTCTGCCCGACGGAAAAGGGGGGCGCTTCTTCAATGGAATTGGCCGTGGCATCCAGGGCGATAAAGAGCTCTGGTCTTTGCTCGGTGTAATTCCCGGGTTCCGGCGAGACGAGGTCGATTTCTTTCTGGTGATTGGTGGTCAACAAATGGAAGGCAGGACTGTTCATGGGAATGTTCCCGAAGCCTTCGGTAATAAAAATTGGCACACTCGCCTTCATCGCCTCAGGAATCAGGGCTGAGGCCATGCTGGACAGGATGAGCCCCCGGACGGGCAGTTCGACTGCTGCCTGTAAGGCGTCCAATTCAAGGCAGCTCCCAGAAAGGTAGATCGATCCGCGGGATGTGACATTGATAGAGGATCGCGACAGCTGTTGAGCGGGTTGCTCCAATCCGGAAAACAGAACACCGCTTCCAGATTTTCCATTGGACCAGACGCACTGGATCAAGGAGCCTTCGCATTCGATCACCACACCTCGATTCGGAATGCTGTTGATGACCGTACCGCTGTAACCTGCCGGCAGGTTGGATTTGACGGCATCCACTTCAAGCAGGATCTCCCCGTTTTCAATGGAAATGATCTTGCAGTCGGCTGGTGCTCGATATATCCTGGAGATGACGCCTTTGGTCTGGGCGATCACGTCACCTTTCGCCAGCAAATTCCCCGCTTTACGCTGCAGCGCCTTGTTGATTTTTTCCGGAGATTTGGTTCCAAGGATTTGACCGAGATCAGCTCGAATAAAACGCCCGGTGGATAGAAAGGAGGCGATTGGTGCGGTCGCGGCAATCTTTTGCCCTTCCGCGGCCAGAACCTGACCGTTCCCGGGCAGCATTCGCGCCCTGGTGAAGCGCATTAAAGGATTGACGATCGTCGATCTAGTTATCATAGTTCGTTCACACGATAAGGTTGCAAATATTGTGCCATCATCCGTTTCCGGTCGCCCACTTTTTTAAAAGATCGCGCCGCTGGGTGTCGTCTGCGGGCAGCTCCAAAGGCCGGCCGCGCGCGTCGATGATCACACCGCAAATGCCACCCAGGACACGGAATCCGGCCACTGCTTTAAAGGGATCGAGCAGCACCTGCCGCACCGGCTGGCATTGAACGGTGACTGTTTGACCGACCGGGACCGGCAGCGTGTAAATGGACCCCTGTTTTACTTCTAATTGTGAAGACGAACCGTCTGGAAATTCAACGAATGCCTTCATGATCGTTGTACCCGGTTTTTCGAATGCCACCGGGCTGATCACGGCCCCTAGGTGGGTATAAGCGCTGGATTCCAGCACCTGCACGGGCAGGTAAGGGTTCAGGGGAGCACTCGCGCCCAGGCTGGAGGTAAGGTGGTGGCTGTCCTGGATGAAAGTGGTCACCCCGATGGGTTGAAGGCCATCCAGCAGTGTCAGCAACACCTGCAGCGGCGTGGCGGTGGACGACAGGATTGAACCGCCTGCCAAAATGGGTTCGAATGCAACGAACTCAACGTGCCACTTTTTCAGCAGATCGCGAATCCCCATATTCAGGATCGTTCGTGCCACCGCGCTTTCAATTTCCAGAATGGTGCTGGTTGATGGAAGGGTGCCCGGGAAAAGCGTTTTCTGGTGAAGGTAATCCCTGACCGCGTCGGGTGGAATGTCGCTGGGAATCCAGCGAACGATGTCTTCCAGATCCGACTCGCGCAGAAGGTTTCCAATCCCCTTTCCAAGCCCGTACGGAAGGACCCGAATGGTCTGCTGATCACCGTTTGAAGCCGTCAATGTGCTCCAGGAAGCGCCAAGATCGATCCCCAGAACGCCCTTGGTGGGTTCGTACAGCTTTCCAAGAAAATGGATCATGCGGCTGAACGCGTGACAGCTGGGAAGGATTGGAGCGGAGGTGATGGAAGCCAGGTCTTGAAATCCCTGCACGCTTTCATCTTCGATCTCGGTCGTGATTTTTGCCAGCGCGTCCCTTGCCGGGGAGAGTCTTTTTTGGTTCAGGTTGGGTGTGATATTGTGCGAAAGATGAACCTCGGCATCATTTTTAAATATCTCCTCGATCTTGTTCATCAGCGCGGAATTGCCAACATACAAGATGCGGGGAGTTTTCTCAGCCGGAAGGATCTTAATCAGGTTCTGCAGCATGGATACGGACTTCTCCATGGCGCGTGTGGCGCCGTTCTCGATGCCGCCGGCGAAAATGAACAGGTCCGGATTCGCTTGAATGATGGCATTCATCTGCTGTTCAGCGGTCCTGAGTTCGCTGCTTGTCAGCTGCTCCACGACCTTGCCGTACGTGGACGTGGCCAATTCTTGCGCTGCTTGCAGGCTGAATTCCTTCAGCAACCCCAGCGTGACGATTCGGATCTCGGGACAGGCGGAGAATGTGACCACCAGACGATCCACACCCACACCGTCCAGTTGGGCAGGGATGATCAGGTGACCCTCTTCATCCAGTAGAGATGCTCCGGAATTGATCTGGACCAGTTTGATCGCCTCATACAGGCCGTCATTGAAATTCTGATGTGGAGGTTGAATGGTTGTTGGCGCGACGCCATCAGCGATGTAGTGATACTGTCCGGCAGCCTCGTTGAAATAGATCGCACGAGTATTCACGGAGCCGATTTCAATTGCGAGGATGGTGACCAGTTCTGAATCAATCATGATGTTTCACTAATGGATAAAGGTAGCGACACTGGCACCCATTTCCCCAAGACGGGTAACCAGGGCAGTGATCGCGGAGATCAGCACCCCCGAAAACACCGATCCAAGTGTAATGGCGATAAAAATTTGTCCGATCTTCGAGAGAGATTTGACCATTCTTGATCGTTGAATGGGCTTGCCTGCTTTCTGCTTGGCTCCGAAATGGAAAAACACCAATGATGAGATCGTTCCAATCAGCAGGATGATCGCGCTGATCAATTGCGTCACGGGGGATAAACCACCCCTGGGTGTGATCCCAAAAGCCTGGATGGTGGAATCGGTTTGGGGAATGATAGAGCCAAAAACTGCTCCACCGATCAGGATGGCCGCGCCGATACCGACCAGATAAGCCATTGGCAGGCTGCCTACTTTAGAGTATTTCGGAGACAGCTTGAAGATGAGCAGCCCGCTCATGATCAGCGGGATGAGGAGGATGGCTTTCTGCAGCACTGTCTCGGAGGAGATTAAAGGCATCACCATGCGCGGGATCAATACATGGTAGATGATGACGACAGCGATCAGTCCTGCGGACACACCGATGAATAAGTACAGGGCGAATCGAAAGAGCGGATTGTCGCCGAATATGTAGCTGAGGATGAACAGGGAAAGGATGAAGCCCACGCCTGTCCAGACCAGGTCACCCCACTGCATTGTTGACCTCCTCTGGCTTACTCTGCTGTCGTTTTGGTCGTGATGCCAGGCGGTGAATGATTCCCCCAAGAACAATCATCGCCAGAGCCAGCGTGACGCCTATTTGATAAGCGCTCCAACTGGAGGGGTTTGCCTGTGGAATACCCACCTGTTGAGCGTACAGAAGCCCGCCTTCCATTCCGCTGATCAGACCTCTCAGCTGACCGGATTCCAGGTAAGGGGATATTAACTGGGCTGATTGTTGGCCGCTGATCATCCAGGTGGGGATCTCACCCATGCGGGGGGTGATCTGCTCCAGCCATAACTTCGCAGTTTCGTAATTGCCCGTGATGACCAGCACGGCGTCAAAGTTATTCAGCGACAGGCTTTCATTAAGAACCGATGCGGGGTCGATCAGGTTTTGGTCCCACGTGTATCGCACCGTGAGTTGAGCGCTGGTTGCGAAGTTTTGCAATCCGGTCGCTCCGGCAGGGATGTAACCAAGGTTGATCACTTTTTGATCCGTTGTGAAGCTCGATTGATCCAGAACGGCATCTTCAACGATCTTTTGAATGAGGATGGGGGTTGTTGCATTCGTGGACAGCAGAGCCAGCCGAGTATTTTTGGAGGCGAGATGCTTGATCACTGGTTCCGCAGCTGATTTCATTTCGCCGAGGTAGGCTGCTTCAAAATCAGCCACGACCAGGACAAAAGCGTCTTCCGGCAGTGCTTTAATGCCTGAAACCATGGATACTGCCCCGCTTGGATAGTTCGTTGGCAGGGGGGCTGAAACAACCCCTAAAAATAAAACGGCCGCTACGATCCCAAGAAACAAGATGCTGATGATGGTCTTGGCGAGGCGGCTGCGATCCGGGGGGACCTTTATCTGTGTACTCTGGGGTGTTTTTTCGCTCGAAAGCATGGATTGAAGTAATTCAGCATGTGTTCTTTGCCTGTCCGTGACGGTTAACTCATCTTCGTAAGCAGGTGGTTTGCTGTACTCGGTGGGGACAATTGGTGCCGGAAGCACATCATCAAGATCACCCAGGGTATCTGATGCCTGGTCACGATTAACGAAGGCTTCAAGGTTTTCCGGCAGGGCGGATTCAATCGGGCGCATGGAATGCATCCATGGCGGTAAGGTCGCTGGTTCTAATGTCGTGTCACCGGCGCTGGCAGGAGGAGTCTCTTTACTTTCAGCGCTGTCCGCGGAGCTGTCCTCAGAGTAGGCGGAAGCGATCAGTTCTTCATCGCTTTCTTTGAACACCGGGCTCGATCCTTCAGCAGGCATCTCCTGTGGCGCGACCAGATTTGCCAACCATGATGGAATGCTTTCATTTTGGTCCGCTTCCGCCGCCGGCTCGGTTTTTGCGATGGATTTTTCGGTACCCAGGTCCGTAAAGGAAAAGGTAGGCTCCTGTTCGGCCGGTCCAGGGGGAGTGGTGTCACCCGCCGGTTCAGATGGGACCTCCGCACCAAGTTCTTTGATCCAATCGGGTAGTTCCGGCTCATCGGCCGTTTCCTCGAGCCGGGCAGACTCTTCACCCTTTTGATCCGATCCTGCGACATCGCTGGATTCGCCCGTCGTTTTCTCAAGGGGTGGTGAAGCATCCTCTGGCGCGGGAGAGGTCTCATTTGAAGTGACCTCATCTTCGCCTAAAAGCTCTTTGATTTCACCCGTGTGAAATGGTTTCACGTACCCGGACAGCTCACCGGTGATGCGCGGCGGCCGGAAACTGGTATTTTCGGATTCCTCAGCCGCGGCCGCCTGATCCTGAGTGTCACCGCGAAAGAGATCGTTGAGGTTAATGGGAGGCATGGTCTCCTGATGGTCTTCTTCAGGAGTTGTTTCGCTGACACTGTCCTCCTGAACCGGCAAGACTTCAGGCCGGGGAGAATCCTCTGCTGCACCTTTGACTGCTTCATTTGCGGTTTGTTCTGGGACCATCTTTTCAGGTGCGGGAGCACTGTCCTTCAACCAGTCGGGGATTTCATTGGGGATTGGCGCTTCGCCTTTTGGAATCAGATCCTGAACTTGTTGGGCCTGTTCCTTTTCCCATTTCATGCGTTCGTGGATTCTAGCCAGCCATTCCGGTTCATTTTCGGGAGCGGATTGATTTTCCCGGGATTTATCCTGTTGACTCCCTGTTTCAGCCAGCCAATTGGCGATGTCCTCAGCTGAGGAGTCTTGAGGCAGGCCGCTGCCGGATGCGGGAGTTAACCGCGCCTGGCAGGACCAGCAGAATTCTGCATCAGAAGGGTTGGTTTTTCCACAGAATGGGCAGATGATATCGCTCATGGTTTACCCGTGATATGGCCTGTCCAGCCCGAGAAGGACCCGGATCCCCGCGGCTAACCCACCCAGAGCGATGCCGAGTATCAAACCCCGGGCACCCGCAAGTGGTAAGGATTGAATGGCTGATAATACGACCTGCAGTGTGGGAATCTGCAGATTGGAGAGGAGGAAAGTGCTGCTGATTGCCAAAAACAGGACGGCGCTGATGATGAAGATGATCCCCATCAAACCTTTTTTTTGAGTGAACAGGCGAATCGCTGCGTAGATCAGGCTGAAGGTCAGTAGAGCCAGCAGGCTGGCTTCAACGGGGTACTGCACGTGCGTCACGATGTTCGCGAATTGCCGGTGGGACGGCCCGAGGATCAATCCTGCCGCCAGTGTTATGACAAAAGCAATGATGAGGATGAGGCTGTATAGGTCTTTCGCGCCCGTCTTGCGGAGGTGGACCCTGATCAGCCCCAGAATCCCGATCAGCGTGGCCACTCCAGCCAGGATCATGGCCCAGTCCAGCATGTACCAGCGCACGAGCTGCAGGATGGGATTTCCAATCATATAGCCCATCAGGACGATGAGGCCGGAAGTTATGGCGATGGCGGTGTTAAAGGGGGATTTCATAGGATCCCCAGGAATTTTAAAATGGATGAGCCGATCATTGCAATCACCAGCAGCCAGCGCAGGGTATCCTGCAGGCGGATGCTGACGTTCAGTTTATTTTGCGGATTGAGGTAAGCCGGCAGCGCGAACAGCTCCTCGCCGATCAGGGTTTCATCCGTGGTGGCAAAGAGAATGGATTGACCAATGATCGAATCGCTGGCTCCGAGCATTCCGGCCTGATGCTTGCGTGAGGCATCGGTCAGCAGCGCAACTTCCGGCCCGAAATGACCTATAAAGAGATTCGTGGAGACCTGTTCGCGCGAGATCACCATCAACGCGCCAGCCGCATAGGAGAATGGCGTGGGTCCGGTGATGCGTCCCTGGTCAGGAGCGGAATTGATGTCAATGGATGTCTCGGTAAGCGCCCGGTTGAACAGGGTTTGGCTGAGAATGGAAATCACCGAGTTGGATGAGCTGGCTATGGGCAATCTGTCTGCCAGGACGCTGACCAGCGCAACACGCTCGAGTATGCTCAATCCGGCGAAAGTCGCCCCGATGGACGGACTTAAAAATTCCGCAGAACCCAGTGCCAGGTGCAGGCGTGTTCCGGCTTCAACGGATTTCGCCAGGCTTTTATTGAACGAGTTGACGCCTACCAGGGGGCGCTGAACCCTTCCGGAAGCTTTTTTCTGTGGAAGAAGAAAAATCAGAGTCAAGCCTGAGGCGAACAGGATCAGAGCCAGGCCAATGACGGTGTCAATGATTTCCATCATCACTCTCCGACCTCAGGTAATCCGCGAAAAGCCGGGAACTGTGACTGTCTTCCAGCGTGCTGGCGAACGCCTGCCAGCCCTGGCTGTCAGAAGAAGAGAATAATGGAGAACCCATGTAGACCACTTGGGCGGCAAGATTGCGAAAAGGACCGGCTGCTTCCAGAAAAGT
Source organism: uncultured Anaerolineaceae bacterium (assembly GCA_964498605.1). Classification (GTDB taxonomy): domain Bacteria; phylum Chloroflexota; class Anaerolineae; order Anaerolineales; family Anaerolineaceae; genus JBGQAS01. The sequence continues at coordinate 27,659 of CAZCHK010000009.1, forward strand.
CACCGCCAGGTCCTTCAATCCCCAGCGCTCCAGACGCTCCGCCCAGCCCTTCCAGCGTTCTTGAGCATTTACCATGCCGTTAGTATAGCATAAAAGCATTTCAGAGAACATATTTTCTTTTCTGGGATGCGTTTGCGCGCAGAGGCCTTGCGTTTGTATGGATTACTTACAGTTCAGATATCGGCAGGTGGATGTCTCCTGAGCATTTGACTGTGCTAAAATGCATTCAATTGGTCAATGGGAGTCGTATATGGGCATTTTTTCGCGAAAATACCGGGGTAAGAATATTTCGGAACAGGCCTACTCAGACATCAGGCGCATGATCGATGAGCTGCTCAGGATTGGAAAGAACGAGGATTTTCTCTCCCTCAGACCGGGCGGGGCTTTTGATCAAAACTGCCGTCATATACGCGCCCGGGAGATCGGCAAAAGTCTGGGTGAGATGGGCGGCGTGGATTTGATGCGGTACGTTTTTTCTGCGCTGGAGAAAAAGCTGGGACGAAAGCACTCGGACCTGGCCGAGCATCTGGGCTACTGCTGGAATCACCTGGCGGAGTGGAAATATTAGAGCTCCCGCGCAGGAGCTCTTTTCATCTAGGCGATCGATTCGGCGATTTTCGCGCCAAAATCCATCAAGGCAGTCATCATTTCCTGGGAGCGCCCCTCAGCATATACCCTCAGGACAGGCTCAGTGCCGGAAGGACGGATCAGCAACCAGGAGTCGTCTGCGAGAATGTACTTGATGCCGTCGATGGAATACACTTCCTTGACCGATTCCCCGCCGATCGCTGGTGGAGCTTCCTGCAGCAACCGAGTGGACATCTTTTCTTTGGAGACCGGATATTTCAACCGCAGATCCTTCCGCTCGTAGAAAACGGGACCGTATCGCTGCTGTAAATCTTCGACCAGCCCGGCAAGCGTGGTCCTGGATTCAGCGATGAGCTCGATCAGCAGCAGGCCCATGATGATGCCGTCACCTTCCGGGATGTGTCCCTTGAAGGAAATTCCCCCGGATTCTTCCCCCCCGATGAGAACGTCCTCGTGCAGCATCAAGTCGGCGATGTGATTGAAGCCAACCGGGGTTTCGTGGACCTTCAGGTTGTGTTTTTCGGCTATTCGGTCGATCATCCTGGTGGTTGAAACGGTGCGGACAACCGAACCACTCCAGCCGCGTTTCTCGATCAGGTAATTCAGCGATAAGGCCATGATCTTGTGGGGGTCAACGAACTGCCCCCGCTCATCCATCGCCCCGATCCTGTCCGCGTCCCCATCCGTAGCCAGGCCAAATCCACCCATGCCCGTGCAGATGGCGCCGGACAGCGCGGTCAGATAGCGCGCGATAGGCTCCGGGTGCACGCCGCCAAATCCTGGATTCAATTCGCCGCGGATCTCCGTCACCTCACAGCCGCTTCCCTGCAGTACACCTTTGATCACTCCGCGGCCTGCACCGTACATGGAATCGATCACGATGCGCTGGGGGTTTTCCGCAATGATGTCGAAGTTGATCAGCTTTCTCAAGTGTTCGTTGTACGCGGGGATCGGGTTGAAGCGCTGGATCAGCCCCGCCTCGCGGGCCTGGTCGTAATCCATTAAATTGGGTCCGCGTCCGCGTTCTTCGTTGTCGTTGAGATAGACCTCGACCCGGCGGCATTGCTCGGGAGAGGCGGAATTGGCGCCTGCCGATTTGAGCTTCACGCCGTTGTAACGGGGGGCATTATGTGAAGCTGTGATCATGATGCCGCCGATGGCGTTGAGATTCTTGACCGAATACGAGATGGTTGGCGTGGGAGAATCCGATTGGCTCAGGAAAACCGTGAAACCATTGGCGGCGAGAACGCGGGCAGCTTCCATCGCGTACCGGTCAGAAAGGAAGCGGGTATCGTAACCAACAACCATTTTTTGCGCGTCAGCGGGTTGGTCCAGAACAGTTCCATTGATCCAGGTGTTTGATCGAACAGCGTCCGCGATCGCCTGGCTGACCAGCCGGAGATTGGTGTAGGTGAAAGAATCAGAGATGACAGCGCGCCAGCCATCCGTTCCAAAGTGTATGGTCATGCACAACTCCTGTTTGTGGATTCAAGGGGACTATTATACCGGCATCCATGGATAATCCGTTTGCATTTTTGTTGTGAGATCCTCTACCAGGACGGCTGGGGCGTGGCGGTCTGCAGGAACAGCCTCACGATCCAGCCTTCGCGGCCATCCGCGAGAAGAATGTGCACCCAGGTGTAGCCATCCATTTCGGCGGTCTCAGGCAGAACATACACCAGGTAGCCATTCAGCGCGGTGGTCAGTAATGGCGAGGAAAGACCCGGCTCCACCCTGATCTTTGCCCCGTTGGACTCTTCCGCGTGGATTTTGGCCTCCACCAGCGTCGGCTGCGGGGTGATCGTCGCTGTCGAGGTGGAGGTCGGGATCAGGGTTTTGGTCGGGGTTGAGGTTTGCGTTGGCGGAAGGGGGGTTTCGGTGATTGTGGCGGTCGGTCCCGGGGTGACCGTGGAGGTGGGAAGGAAAGCGGTGCTCGTGCTTACCGCGGTATAGAAACCGCCGAACATGACCAGGGCCACGATGCCCAGCAGAATCAAGGTCGTGGCAAGCGTGTACCCGAATGTGGCTTTGAGCTTGAGGCCTTTTCGCGAAAAGACGATCGCCATGACCAGGATGGCGACAGCCAGGTGCACCAGAAAAACAAGCAGCCCGCCCGGCCAGAGCGCCGAGTTGCCGCTGGTCAACCCGTAGCCGGCCACGGAGATCGGCAGAAAGAGCTCATAAGCGATCGCCGCGCTTGTGACCAACGGTCGCTGGTTGCGAGGACGCGAAAAGAGGATCGCCGTCAGGATGACACCGACAAGCAGCAGCAGCCCATCCCACCAGGTGAACACAGCGTGGAACGCGGATTGGTCAGCGCTGGTCACGCGGAACAGCCTTGCCAACCAGCCGGCCAGGACACCCGTTCCGAACAGGATCGCTGACGCGATCATCGTGCTGATCAGGGATTTAACGAAGAATCGGGAGGAGCCAGCGCTGGCCGCCAGTCCCAATCCGACCACTGGCGCCAGGAAAGGCGCCAGAAGCGCGGCCAGAACGAAAAGCGCCGGGGAATCCAGCAGCATGGCGCCGATCAGCACCAGGCCGGCCAGCAGGGAGAACAGGAAGAATTCAAGGGACGGCGTGGCGCGCTGCACCAGCTCCCGTATTGGAGAGCCACTCTCTGCCTGCTCTCCATATTGATTCAGGATCTGGCGCTGCAGTCTGCGCTTGCGAGCGGGGGGCAGTTCAAACCCGGCTGAAGGCAGCGACTCACTGGGTGGAATTGTCATATTATTGCTGAAAATAATTATAATACAGGGACTTGCATACAGCTGAGGAACCATTGAGAAAAACCTATTTACCAATACTGCTTTTATTCATCCTTCTTGTGAGTGGCTGTGCCAGAAGCGAGACTTCATCCACTGCGTCACCACAATCGACAGCGACGCTCACGCTGGAAGCGGCCACGCAGACGAGCCTGCCGTCCAAAGTGCTGCTCGTCACGCTTGAGGATGGATGGAACACCGGTCTGATCAAAGATACGGTCCTGGAGCTGTCCGGGGCATCCGGGTGGTCACTTGAGGAAAAAAACACGTTTGCTGCCGAAGACCTGACCAGTGATACCGCCGCGGCAGTTTTCCTGGGAGTCCCGGGGGATCTGACCGCGCTGGCTCAGAAACCAGGCATCCATTTCATCATCTTCTCCCGCGAGGAAATCCAGCCCGCGAACAATATTTCCGTGCTGATCGCCAGACCGGTCGATCTGGCGTTCGTCGCGGGATATATCGCTGAGATCACCGCTGAAGACTGGCGCGGGGGGGCGTTGATCGGGAGTGACGGCGTGTACAGTGAAAATGAGCAACGGGCTTTCCGCAATGGCGGCTGGTATCTGTGTGGATTGTGCAATCCAAAATTCTCTCCCTATCCCGGATTTCCCACCGTGGAGCAGCAAAGTACAGGCGCTGATTGGACGGCCTGGCAGGTATCTGCGGATGCCTTGCTGGCAAACCGCGTCAAAGTCGCCTACCTGGCTCCCGAAGCCAGCAGTGCGGAAGTGAGTGGTTACCTGGCTCGCATGGGGGTGAAGCTGCTGGGGCAGGGAATGCCGCCACCCGAGGCGCAGGATAACTGGATCACATCGCTGAACTGGGACACGGACAATGCTTTCAGGGAGGCGTGGCAGCGTCTTGCAAGCGGAGAGAGCGGCCAGGCGGTCAGGCTCGCGGTGATGCTGGAATACACAAATGAAGAAATGCTTCCCGCCGGCCGGCAGCGGCTGGTGAGCGAGGTGATCTCCCTTATGCAAAATGGGATGATCGATCCTCTGCCGGTTCCCTAGGCGATAATCTCCCGAACAATCGAGAAAGCTTCCGCCGCGTGCAAATGCACCGTCGCGCCGCGGTAACGGGCCAGCGCTTCGAGCGCTTTGATCGAGCGTGAATGGGGGAACTCTTTCAGCTGGGTCTGGTAGCAGGACATGGCCTGCAGTTTGAGATCCAGGAATTCGCTGATATCCACGAAAACATCGGGGATGAACGCTTCGGACGCGCCTGGAGGTGCCCATTCGGTTTCAGAGAGGGTTTCATAGCACATGATCCGGCCGATATTCTGTTCGCGGATCGGGCGGGCGGCCACCAAGGTGGCGTGAAAAACCAGGCGGTGATCCGCGTGCAGGTCCCCGAAGTGCGGCAGCAGCAGCAGGTCCGGCTGGAAATCCGCGATGGATTTTGACAGGGCGTCTGCCAGCAAGTGTCCGGGAACACCGTCCAGCTTGGGCGCTGGAAAATCGAGGAACTCAGCTTTGCTGACACCCAGGATTTGATGCGCCTTTTTCAACTCGCCCCTGGTTGTTTCGATCACCCTGGGATCGAAAAGATCTTCCGATCCGCGCGTGACGATCAGCACGCGCACCTCATCCCCCATGCTGCTGTGCCGCGCGATCAAACCCCCGCAGCCAAGAACCTCATCATCGGGATGCGTTGAAATCACCAGTACGTTCATTTCAGCGGGTTCCTTTCGTGTCCGAGTTCAGTTCGGAGATATTCTTCTCGAGCGCCTGGATGCGCTGCTTGAGATCCGCGATCTCCTTGTAACAGTCCACGCCGAGTTTCTGCCCCACGCGCAGTTCCCTGGTGCCTGGAGCGTCGTTCGTATCCTCAAAAACAATGTCTGTCAGCCAGATGGATCCATCACCCGCCTGCACGAGCCAGCCTTTTTGGGGATCGGCCAGAAGAACCCGGCCCGTGACCCCGCGATGCCTGCCATCACGGTCCAGTTCGGCCCGCCACACGATCAGCTTCCTGCCGTCCACGTGGGTGAACGCCCCGGGGTGTGGATGAGACGCGCTGCGGATGAGCGCGAAGATTTCTTTTGTGGTGAGCGCCCAATCGATCATGCCGTCGGAAGGTTCGCGTTTTCCGTTATACGTGGCCAGGTTTTCATCCTGCGGCGAGGGGGACCACTCCCCCATTTTTAAGCGGGGCAGCCATCGATCCAGAGCTCTGTCAATGGCGCACTCCATGCGGTCCAGGACATCCGCAGCGTAATCCGTATCCTGCACGGGGAAGGGTTCCTTGGCAAGCAGGGGGCCAGCGTCCGCTTCTGCCTGCATGAGGAAGAAATTCGCTACCCCCGGGCTCCCGTCCAGCACAAGCCAGGCGAGGGGGGCTCTGCCCCTGCCGCGCGGGAGCGCGGTGGGATGAAAGCCCACGCAGCCGAGGGCCGGTATGGACATCAGCTCGGCTTGGACGAGCTGCGAGAGCCCGACCACGAAGAGCAGGTCCGGTTTCCAGGAGCGCACGGCTTCAAGAACATCATTGTGGTTGATGCTCTGGAAGTCGAGGTAGGGGATTTGCGCGGCGTTGGCCAGGTCATCCAGCCTGGAATAACCACTGACGCTGCGCGAAGCTGAAATGGACAGACCCAGTACGCCGACGACCTGCATGTTGTGGCGCAGCAGCGACTGCAGCGTGCGTCTCGAGGTGCTGACGCTGCCAGCCAGCACGATGCGCGGATCAGGCGGTATGGATGACTTCATTCCTGCTTTCCTTTGACTTGCTCTTCCTGCTTATAGTATATCTTTTCTCCCAGCAGGACAACCACCAGAGTTTTCCAAAGAATCACGAAATCAACCCTGAAGGAGATGGAATCCACGTAGCGGGCATCGTACTCCCAGCGCTGCGGCCATGAAAGATAGATATTCCCGTTGACCTGTGCCAGCCCGCTCAACCCGGGGCGCACCAGGAGCCTTTTTCGAGCCGCGGCGTTGAAACTGGAAAGGTGCTCTGGTGGAACGGGACGCGGCCCGATGAAGGACATGTCCCCGACGAGCAGGTTCCACAGTTGAGGCAGCTCATCGAACTTAAACCTCCTCAAAAACCGGCCAACCGCTGTCACCTCGGGATCGCCGGCGAGTATCTCGTGGTCGATCTTCCTCGGTTTGTGCTGCATCGTTCTGAACTTCAACGCCTGGAAGATGGTGCCGTTTCTGCCCAGTCTTTCCTGGCGAAAAAGCACCGGTCCTCTGGAGGAGAGCGCTACCAGCAGCGCGAAGAGGATCAAAAAGGGGGACAATATCAACAAAAATGCCGCTGAGAAGAATATGTCCAGGAACCTTTTGATGGAACGGGCATACACGCGTTGATGGTTTGGTTTCATTCGATGGAATTATTGTATCAGAAAGCATTTGCGCAAAGCTTTTTGTCGCAGGATTTTCGTATCAGTTATAATCGGAGTAACTTTGCAAGGAGAAGAGAGATGAAGGCCAGGGTGACGATTACCTACTGCCAGGTGTGACATTACACAGACCGCGCTGTCAGTTTGACAGCCAATCTGTTGAAGTTGTACGAAAGCCGCATTGAAAGCGTGACACTGCTGCCATCCGACGGCGGAAAATACGAAGTGTCCGTGAACGGGAAATTAATTTACTCAAAATTGCAAACAGGGCGACACGCGGATTTCGAAGAAGTCGAGAAACTGGTGTTTAAGGCACTGAACGAGAGGTAAGCATGGCGATAAAAGGAACGGTTTTCTCCGGTGCGCGTCCGACTGGACGGCAGCACATTGGCAACTATCTCGGCGCGATAAGAAACTACGTCGATCTCCAAATGGATTACCGGTGTATCTACTGCATCGTGGATCTGCATGCTTTAACAACCATGGAAACGACTGAAGACCTGCGCCAGAATGCCATCGAAATGGGTCTGGACTGGATGGCTGCCGGTATACATCCGGAGGAGTCCATCGTTTTTGTCCAGTCGCATGTGCCTCAGGTGACCGAGCTGCACACGATTCTGTCCATGGTGACCCCGTTGGGAAAACTGACCGATCTGCCGACATTCAAGGAGAAAGCCCGTGAGCAGCCGCACAATGTTAATTACGGGCTGGTAGGCTACCCGGTCCTGATGACCGCGGATATCGTGCTGTATAAGGCAGACACCGTGCCGGTTGGCGTCGATCAACTGCCGCACATTGAATTTGCCCGTGAAATCGTGCGCAGCTTCAACTATCGGTTTAAGACCGACGTGTTGATCGAGCCGGCCTCAAAGCAAACGGTCATTCCCAAGGTGCTTGGCACGGACGGTCAGCAGAAAATGAGCAAGAGCCTGAACAATCACATTGAGCTGGCTTCCACACCGGAAGAAACGACGCAGAAAGTGCTGACCATGGTGACCGATCCACAGCGCATCCGTCGAACCGACCCGGGCAACCCCGATATCTGCAACGTTTTCACCTTCCATAAGATGTTTTCAAGCCCGGACGATACTGCCATGGTGAACGCTGAGTGCCGCAGGGCGGGCATCGGGTGCGTGGATTGCAAGAAATTAATGGCAGCGAATCTGAACGCCCACCTCGCGCATTTCAGAGAAAAGCGCGCCCAGCTGGCCAAGGACCCCCAGAACGTGCTGGACATCCTGGCGGATGGGGCCAGGCGGGCCAGGAAGATCGCTGAGCAGACCATGCAAGAAGTACGGACGGCGGTCGGCCTGCCCTGATCCCATGCGAGCATTAGTTCAACGGGTCACACAAGCTTCGGTGAGCGTTGGCGGCGAAGAAGTAGCCTCCATCGGCAAGGGCCTGCTGATCCTGCTGGGAGTGGGTCAGGATGACGACGCGGAAAAGGCCAGCCTGCTGGCGGAAAAGATCAGCCGGTTGCGAATTTTTGCCGACGAAGCCGGAAAGATGAACCTTTCCCTGCGGGATGTGGAAGGAGCGGCGCTGGTCGTGTCGCAGTTCACCCTCTTTGCGGATACCCGAAAAGGGAACCGGCCTTCATTTACTGACGCGGCCGCGCCGGCACTCGCCACGCCGCTGTGCGATCAATTCATATCGGAATTAAAACTGCTGGGGATACCCACGCTGAGCGGGATCTTCGGCGCGCACATGCTGGTGAACCTGGTCAACGATGGCCCGGTGACCATCTGGGTGGAAAATTAAACCGCCGATGCGGGGATGAATCCCGTCCACAGGGGGAGGTCGAACTTGACCGCTGCCGCGCCCATCTCCAGCACTTGCTGGGCTTTTTGTTTAGAGTCGATCCCGCCGCTGACAATGACGGGACGCAATTGACCGAGCGCTTTCTCGAGCGCAGCCAGCGCCTGGGGGTAGAGAGCCGGGCCGTAGAGACGCCCGCTGACCAGCCTTTGATCACATGTGAGGAGCGCGCCTCTCGGCGCGCAAAGCGACAGCGCCAGGAGTTCGGGCTGGTCCATCCTGTCAAACATTGAAAAATCCGGAAAAGTGAGCGGAAGGTCTACGACCAGGGGGATCTTTCCTGCCGCGGCACGGCAGGCCGCCATGATTTCCTCGGGATGGATATCTTCCGGGAAGCCCAGCTCGATCACGGCAGCGCAGTCCATATCTTCCAGCCTGGAGGCGACCTCGGCAACATGAGGTGGGGAGTCCACCAGGACGTGCACCCAGGTGGAAACTCCGATGCGCCTCCACGAGTCGTGGTGATCCCTGATCACCCTGGTAAAACCCGGGTTAGGCAGACCGCTGTGGATGAGCACGCCTCCCGGATACTGCTCAACGACGCGGTCCGACGCGGGCTGCCTGCGCCGGTAGCTGATGCCGGGCGTGATCCAGCCTCCCAGGACAGCGCAGCGTTCAAGCTGGCGAACAGGGTTGAAACCCAGGAAACCGCTGACATTCAGATATGGTGAAGACAGGCCAAGATCCTGATGCGTGTTCATGTCATGCTTCCAGCGTGTGCCAATCGAAAATTGGCCCATCCTGGCAGGCCAGCTTGATGCCGTTGGTCGTTTGGACGGCGCACAGTCCGCAGGCACTCTGACTGCCGCAGGGCATGCTCACGTGGATGAAGGCGTAGATGGGCAGCTGTTTTGGGGTGTTCATGAATTTTGTTTTAAATTCACCAATTTGTGAGATCGAAAGGTCCAGCAACATCAGATCGGCCCAGGCGATCAATTCAGGCAGATACAGGCCGGGCTGCACTTCAACCTGGCCCGGGAGACCCGCGGGGGGGGTGTCTGAGCACATCACCACCGAGCAGCGCTGACCCAGTGCCGCGCTGATGATCGGCAGCATGGCGTGACCGATGCGGCGCGCGGCCAGGCACACCAGGCGCCTGGCGCCGGGGGGGAATTCAAATGCGACTCCCAAGGGGCCGCGCACGCGCAGCACATCACCCGCTTTCCAGTGCGGCGGAGCTTCAGGCGTGGAGAGGAACACGCCGCGCTGCGTTGATTGCGGAAACAACGCGACCGGGAGCAGGTCACCTGGTGATGCGGCCAGCAGGTATTGGCCATACCCGAGCGTGACGCACTCCGGCAGCGGCAACCGGACGGCAAGTGCCCCGTCATAGAAGCGGGTTTCTTCAATGGTCAGATCTGTTTCGCGCACAAGATCCTCTGCCTTAAGTATATGTGATTTATTAGATGACACCAATCGAGATCCAGCGCGAGCATATTGTGAGTATAATTATTCTCCTAATAGGAGGACGTATGAATATTGCAAGTTTAATCCAGGGGATCTCCGTGTTCATGTGGCTGCTGGCCGTTGGCCTGCTCGTGCTGGTGGTCGCCCAGAACTGGCGCGGAAAACCCATCAAGCGCGGTGTGACCTACATCATCCTGGGATTCGCCCTGGCGCTGATCCTGACCACGATCAGCGCGGGATTGGTGTTCATTAACCCCGAGGAACGCGGCGTGGTGATCTCCGCCCTGGCTCCGGGTGGTTTCCGCCAGGAGGTTCTCACTCCCGGCCTGCACTTCGTTGTGCCTTTCGCGGAAAATGTGATCCGCTACCCCATCTCCAAGCAGACCTATACCATGTCCATTCTGCCGGAAGAAGGGACAGTGCAGAGGGATGATTCCATCCTCGCCAGGACCTTTGACGGCCAGGAAGTGCTCATTGACGCCTCGATCATCTATGCAGTCAACCCGGCCCGGGTGATCGATGTTCACATCGCCTGGCAGGACCGGTACGATGAAGGGCTGGTCCGTCCGGAGGTCCGCGGGGTCATCCGCGACGTGATCTCGCAGTACCGGGTAGAGGAGGTCGTCAGCACAAAGCGGCTGGAGATGACCGAGAAAATGACAGACGAACTGCGCACGGAGTTCGAAGAAAACGGTATTCTGCTGGACTCCTTTATTCTGCGCAACGTGGCGTTCTCCGATGAGTACGCGGCATCGGTCGAGCAAAAGCAGATCGCCCAGCAGCTGGCCCAACAGGCCGAGTACACCATCGAGCAGAAGAAAGCCGAAGCCCAGCAGGTGATTGAGGCCGCCAAAGGACAGGCGCAAGCCCAGATCGAGATCGCCAACGGCGAAGCTCAGTCGCGTATCATCCAGGCGGAAGCTGAAGCGGAAGCCTTGAATTTGATCGCGGAGGCGCTGAAAAACAATCCCGATCTGCTGACCTACCAGTACATCAGTAAACTGTCCCCCAACGTACAGGTCATGTTCCTGCCCGGCGAATCGCCGTTCCTTTTCCAGCTGCCGGACAACCTGACCAGCACGGCGCAATAAACCTTTCACCAAAGACCTATCCATCACCAGGAGACTGCCTCGAGGCAGTCTTCTGTCTTATCCCGGGTGAGGTGGCTACGTTATAATGACGCTATGTCCAATTCAGCACACGCTCCCTGCGCAAAGATGATCCGCCTGACGTCCTACTCCAACTGCTCGGGTTGAGCTTCCAAGCTCAACGCGGAAACGCTGGCGCAGGTGCTGCGTCCCATCGCGAAGACTTTCAGCTCGGCGGATTACCCGGAGCTTCTGGTCGGGCTGCATACGCCGGATGACGCGGCGGTGTGGCGCGTCGATGAAGGCCGGGCCCTCGTCTTCACCAATGACTTCTTCACGCCGGTCGTGGATGACCCCTATCACTACGGCGCCATCGCGGCCGCCAACGCGCTGTCCGATGTGTACGCCATGGGGGGAAAACCCTTCCTGGCGCTCAACATTGCCGCTTTGCCGCCGCATCTCCCGAACAATATTTCAACCGAGATCATCCGGGGAGGAGCGGAAAAAGCCTACGAGGCTGGCGTGGTCATCGCCGGTGGACACACCGTCCAGGACAAGGAACCCAAGTACGGGTTGGCCGTGTTGGGGTTTGTGGATCCGCAGCACATGATCACGAAGTCCGGATCGCGACCTGGCGACAGGCTGGTGCTGACAAAGCCGATCGGTTTTGGTGTGACGACGACCGCCCTGAAGCAGGAAAAGGCCGATCCACGAGATGTCGGGGATGCGGTGCGCTGGATGGAAAGGTTGAACGCCATCCCCTCCGTGCTGGCGCTGGAGGCGGGTGTGAAGAGCGGGACGGATGTGACCGGGTTCAGCCTGTTGGGACACGCTTTGGAAATGGCACAGGCCAGCCGGGTGAGGTTCGTTCTGAGGCATCAGGATATTCCTTTCGTCAAATACGCCCACAAGTACGCAGAAATGGGGACGTTCCCCGGCGGCGCGGCGGATAATTTCAATTATTATCAAGACAAGGTAAACTTCCCCGCGGGGATGAGCGATCAGGAAAAGATGCTCCTGTTCGACCCGCAGACCAGCGGCGGCTTGTTGCTGGCAGTTCCCCCGGATGGGTTTGATCAGTTCAAAGAACGCGCCCGCAGATCATCGCAGCCCTTCTGGGCGATCGGCGAGGCAGTCAGCGGAGAAGGACTGGATGTGGTCTGATCTGGCGTTTCCCTGGCGGGTCTGCCTGGAGGAAGCCTGGGAGGCCTGGAAGGGGGGCAGCGAGCCGATCGGCGCGGCTGTGATCGACGAGAAAGGTGAACTGGTCTCACGGGGGCGCAACCGGATTCATGATGAGCAGATACCGCGGGATCAGATCGGTAACCATGCCCTGGCGCACGCGGAGATCAATGCGATTCTGGCTGTCCCTGAACAAGCTGACCAGCGCGCCTGTTCGCTTTTCAGCCTGCTGGAACCCTGTCCGCTGTGTGTCGGGGCGATCTACATGTCAGGGATACGCAAGGCGTATTTCGCGGCTTGCGATCCATTTGCCGGCAGCGCGGATTTGATCGGAAAAAACGCCTACATGTCCAGGAAGCCGGTGAGGATTCGAAAGTGGGAAAACGAGGAGCTGGAAAGGTTTGTCGCCGCGCTGCACGTGGCATGTGCCTTGGAGCATGGGGCAGACAGGTCCCATCCGGTCGTGGAGGCTTTTGAGCGGTCGAACAAAGAGAACACGGATTTTGGTGTATTTGTTCACGAGAGCGACTGGCTGATGGCGATGAAGGATCAACAGGCGAACGCCAAATCTGTTTATGAAAACCTGATTTTCGTCTTTCATGAAAAATTCAAGAAAGGATTGCGATGAGCGAGCCGGGTTTTCATTTTAACCGTACGGCTGTTGCGGGAGACAGGGGGATGGTGGCAGCGTCTCAGCCCCTGGCAGTCGAAGCGGGTCTGCGGGTGCTCCGCCTGGGTGGCAGAGCAGCGGACGCCGCTGTCGCGACCGCGGCCGCTCTGAACGTGACGGAGCCGACCTCGACCGGTTTGGGGGGAGATTGCTTCGCGCTGTACTTCCGCGCGGCTGACCTAAAAGTATTCTCCTTGAATGCATCCGGTCGGGCTCCGGCTGCATTGACACTGGAAAAACTGGTCCTTGAGGGGATGGGAGAGTCGATTCCGCCTTTTCACCCCTACACGGTGACCGTTCCAGGGGCCTGCGCCGGCTGGTGCGACCTGGTGGACCGCTTTGGGAGGCTGGGGCTGGACCAGATCCTCGGACCAGCCATCGAGCTGGCACAGGAAGGTTTTCCCGTACAGCCGATAACGGCGTTTTTTTGGGACAGAGCCGCCAAAGGAGCCCTTGGAAAAGCGCTCAACGGCCAGGAGCTGATGATCAGCAACCGGGGACCCCGCGCGGGTGAAGTTTTCCGCAATCCCGGGCTGGCAAGAACGCTCCGGTTGATTGCCAGTCAAGGAAAAGATGTCTTCTATAAGGGTGAAATCGCGGACGGGATCATCCGCGTCGTCTCCGAAGCCGGTGGATGCCTGGCAAAAAGCGACCTGGAGGAGCACACGAGCACGTGGGATGAGCCGTTATCCACGCTGTACAGGGGGGTGAAGGTATGGGAATGTCCACCCAACGGGCAGGGTCTGGTGGCTTTGATCGCCTTGAACATACTTGCCGCGCTGGACCACCCCGCCAGCTCCATGAGCGTCCTGCGCGTCCACGAGGAAATCGAAGCCGTGCGCCTGGCATTCGCGGATGGGCGAAGGCACATCGCGGACCCATCCTTCTCACCTGAAATGTCAGAATTATTACTGGCGCGCGAATATGCCCGGAGCCGCGCGGCCCTGATCCGGCCGGGAGCAGCGCTGGATACTGTCCCGGCGGGGGACCTGAAGAGCGGCCAGGACACGGTGTATTTCTGCGTCGTGGATGGCGAGGGAAACGCCTGTTCGTTCATCAACAGCAACTATATGGGATTTGGCACCGGGATCGTCCCCAGGGGGTATGGATTCAGCCTGCAGAACAGGGGTCATAACTTCAGCCTGCAAAAGGGACACGCCAATGCGCTGGCGCCCGGGAAACGCCCGTACCACACCATCATTCCCGGCATGCTGACGAACGCCGAGGATGGTCGTTTGTTCGGTGTGTTTGGGGTCATGGGGGGCTTCATGCAGCCGCAGGGACACGTGCAGATCCTGCGCGCGATTTTGGATGACGGTCTGGATCCGCAGCAGGCTCTGGAGCGTCCAAGATTCTGCGTGGACGCTGACAAGGACAACTCCACCGTCCTCACCGAAGAAGGGATGCCTGAAGAAGTGGCCGATGGATTAAGGGCGATTGGACACCCTGTCAGACAGGTTTCAGGGATGGCCCGGGCTGTGTTTGGACGCGGCCAGATCATTCTGCGTGACGGGGCAGGAGGGAAGTGGATTGGCGGCAGCGACCCGAGGGCGGATGGATGCGCCAGGAGCGAATAAAAAACGGGAGCAGATTTTCTGATCCCGTTCAGACGCGCTGGTTATTTGATTCTTTCGAACACGTACGGGTCAATTCCTAGCAGCTCATTGGACAGGGTGAGCGTCTGGATCAGGGAGGAACGGTGTGTTTCCTCGTCTTTGACCCACTGTCTTTCAATTTTTACATCAAATTCAGTGGAGGCGATCCCTGCCTGGATGATCGCGATCGTGTCAAGATCGACGATCTCGAACTGGACATCGTAGCTACCCTCCGAAAGGTCTCTTGGATACATTTTCAGCGTGCCGTCGTTGATGAACTCGAACACGATGTCATCCGACAGATCGCCGGGTGTGTTGTTTTCATCAATGAACCATTTTCCATATATTCCGGCAACGGGGTGTGTGCATCCTGCCAGGACCAGGAGAGCGAGCGTGACGAGGAGAATAGAAAAATTTTTCATGGCTGACCTCAGCTTGGACTGAAATTATAAACCAGAAAAAACTCGCCAGGTTGGTGGCGAGTTTCTGGATGAAGACACTCAGCGGGTCAGAACAACCGGGTTTCCAGGTTCGGCTGGATCTTCCAGCGTGAGGGTGGAGCCTTCTATCTCGTAGGTCAGGGTGAAGACACCTGACCCGTCCTGCAGATCCACCTGAATGGTCCCGTCGCCGTTGTCCGTGTAAAGACCCAATTCGGTCGTTTCCCCGGATTGGGGATCGCTGAGAACGATCTTACCGTCTTCAGTGAATTCCCACAGGAAATCATCCGACGGGTCATCGGGTGTTTCGTAGACATCCCAGTTCCACTCACCTGCTATACTGGCTTTGAACAGATTGCATCCGGCAAGACTGAAGGCGAGGACAATCATCAATAGAACAACAGAAAATTTTTTCATTCTTCTCCTTAAATTTTTGGGCGGCACTGCTGCACTGCGAGTGCGATAAAATTACATCACCTGCGGTCATTATACAGGAAAACAGAGAGTAGTTCTGCGTGAAAGCCAACGAGCATTTATCCGGGATTTTAGCCAATCTTCCTCAAAAACCAGGCTGCTACATCTACAAAGATGATAGCGGAACGATCATCTACGTGGGTAAGGCCATCAATTTGCGCAGCAGGATCCGCTCGTATTTCCAGGAAAAAGCGGACCTTGACTTCAAGACCAGGCAGCTGGTCGGCCAAGTCAGGGACATCGAATGGATCGTGGTGGGATCGGAGCTCGAAGCGCTCATCCTAGAGATGAACCTGATTAAAAAGCACCGCCCCCGCTACAACATTCGCCTGAAGGATGACAAGCGTTATCCGTACATCAAGGTCCACTGGACCGAACCGTTCCCGAAGGTCACGATCACCCGCCAGATGCAGGATGACGGGAACCGATACTTCGGACCGTATACCAGCACGTGGGCGGTCCACCAGACCCTGGATGTGGTCAGGCGGATATTTGGATTCCTCTCCTGCGACAGGGAGATCACCGGGCAGGATAAACGCGCTTGCATGTACTACGATATAAAATTGTGCCCCGCTCCCTGCATCGGTGCTGTCGATCAGCGAACCTATCGACAGGCCATCGATGACCTGTGCCATTTCCTGAACGGGAACACCGGCGCGGTGGTCAAACGGTTGACGGGGGAGATGAATACAGCTTCAGAGCAGCTGCAGTATGAAAGGGCAGCAGTGCTGCGGAACCAGCTTCAGGCCATCGATCGTGTTGTTGAGAAGCAAAAGGTGATTTCCAGCATGCAAATGGACTCCGACGTGATCGCCTTGGCCAGAGCGGAGAGAGAAGCCTGCGTGCAGATATTCTTCATCCGCGGGGGCAAACTGGTCGGACGCGAGTACTTTATCCTCGAAGGCATGGGCGGGGAGACCGACAGCGAAGTGGTGAGCGCGTTTCTCAAGCAGTTTTACGCCGAAGCTGCATACTTCCCGGAGAAGGTGCTGCTGCCTGAAGAGGTGGAGGAAGCCAAGATCATCCAGCAGTGGCTGCGGACCAGCCGGGGAGCGTCAAAAATCGAAATTAGCGTTCCGCGCAGAGGTCCATCCCAGGAGCTGGTGCAGATGGCGGAGGATAACGCGGTTGAGACACTCAGGGCACTGCGCGCTCAATGGGTGGCCGACACGAACAAACAGCAGGAAGCTTTGGGCGAGCTGCAGAACGCGCTTTCTTTGGAGGAAGTCCCGAACCGCATCGAATGCTACGATGTCTCCAACACCCAGGGCGTGGCATCCGTGGGGAGCATGGTCGTGTTCGAGCAGGGAGTCCCGTCTAAAAAGCATTACCGCAGGTTCAACATCAAGTACGTGGAAGGTCCGGATGACTTTGCCAGCATGGAGGAGATCCTTTCGAGGAGGTTCAAACGCTGGGAGACGGCAAAGGAGATGCGCGTCCAGGGGGAGAAAGTGGATGAATCCTTCGCCGTGCTGCCGGATTTGCTGGTGGTTGATGGCGGCAAGGGCCAGCTTGGGAGGGCATTGAGGGTACTCGAAAAGTACAGCCTGCAGGGTGCGGTCCCGGTGGTGGGGCTGGCGAAGCAGCACGAGGAAATTTTCATTCCGGGGCGAGATGGAGCCGTGCGGCTACCTGACCATTCACAGGGGTACTACTTGCTTCAGCGCATACGCGATGAGGCTCACCGCTTCGCGATCACGGCGCACCGGAAAGCGCGCACCCGGGAAGGGTTGGCTTCAAGACTGGACAGGATCCAGGGGATCGGTCCGGGAAAACGGAAATTGCTGCTTCGAAAGTTCGGCTCGATCGAAAGGATCATCGCCGCGTCGAGGGAGGAACTGCTGGACGTGCCCGGAATCACGGAGGAACTGGCTGAAAGGCTCAGAATGGAATTGGAATAGAAGCGGGAAAAGTGTTATGTGTTAAAATTACCACTAGCCGGGGACGCCGACCCCGGCTAGTGGTTAAGGAGGAGAAGAAGAGAAGTCGCTCTTTTGAACCCTAGTGTATCAAAAGGCTCCCCGCGGTGCTTGACGGCAAGTATACGCTTCCCCTACGCTAACCCCACAATTGGACCATTTTTATCTTGTTTGTTGGAGAGTCGCATGCGAAATGCCCATTCCATTGAAGTAAATGACCTGGGTCGAATATACAAGATCAGGGGCGCGAAAAAGGGGCAAGCCAGGCAGCTGACGGCGCTGGAGAATATCAACCTGAAAATCAACACGGGTGAGCTGTTCGGATTGCTGGGTCCGAACGGCGCGGGTAAAACAACGCTGATCAAGATCCTGACCACGCTGCTTTCACCCACGTCCGGTTCAGCCACGGTGGCCGGAATCGATGTGGAAAAATATCCGGAAAAAGTCCGCCCGATGATCAACATGGTTTCAGGTGGAGAGTCCTCCGGTTATGGATTGCTGAGCGTGAGAGAGAACCTGTGGATGTTCTCCCAGTTTTATGGGATTCCAAGCAAGGTAGCCAACGCCCGAATCAAGAAGCTGCTCGAGATCGTCGGGTTGGGGGAAAAGATCAACACGCGCTCCTCGGATCTGTCCACCGGACTCCGTCAAAAGATGAACATCGTGCGCGGTTTCATGACCGACCCGACGGTCCTGTTCCTGGACGAACCGACCCTGGGATTGGACGTGGAAGCTTCCCGCGATGTGCGCAGGTTCGTGAAGCGATGGGTGGATGAAGATCCAACTCGAACGCTGCTGCTCACCACCCACTACATGGTCGAGGCGGATGAACTTTGCGACCGGATCGCGATCATCAACCGCGGGCGGGTGCTGGCGTGTGACACCCCCACCGCGCTCAAACGGGCGCTGCAGAAGAACGCGATTTTTGAGATCGAGGTCGCCTCCGATAAACCAATTTCGGTTGATATCTTCAAAGCGATCAGAGGCGTGAAATCCGTCACGCTCTCCCAGCGCAACGGTCACTCGCTGCTGGAGTTCGTTCTGGCAGACGAAGGGATCCTGGCGGAAACAATCGCCTCACTCACCAGCGAAAACCTGCGCATTGAAAACCTGCAAAAAAGAATGCCGACGCTGGAAGATGTTTTTGTTCAGCTGGTCGGGAGAAAAATGGAGGATGAGGAAAATGCTGAACCTCCCGCCAATTGACAAAAAGCGCAGCGGGTTCCGCCTGTTCCTGATGACGGTACTCGGCAGGTCGTATCCGCGCATCATCGGCATGCAGCGCGATTGGACATGGCTGTTGTTTGATGTGCTCGCGCCTATCGGCACGGTGATCAGCTATGTGCTCATTTATCGCGCGTTGAACGCGCCTGAAGACTATATCGGTTTCGTCGTGGTTGGAGGTGCCATGACCGCTTACTGGATGAATGTCCTGTGGGCCATGGCCAGCCAGCTGTACTGGGAAAAAGAACAGGGCAACCTGGCGCTGTACATCATCTCTCCGGCAAATATGATGGCGGTGCTGCTGGGCATGGCGCTGGGCGGAATGGTCGCCACCACCTTGCGGGCGACAGCGGTGATCCTGGTCGGAACGTTGATATTCCAGGTGAATTATGTGTTTGCCAGTTTGTGGCAGCTGCTGCTGGTCTTTCTCCTGTCCATGCTGGCCCTGTACGGCATGGGCATGATGCTTTCCTCGGTGTTCCTTCTGCTGAGCCGTGAGGCCTGGCATTTTGGCAACCTGGCGCAGGAACCCATTTTCCTTGTTTCGGGCTTCTACTTCCCGGTCAGGAATTTGCCATTCTGGGTCGGTGCGGCCGCGTCGATCATCCCGCTGACACTGGGCATGGACGCCATGCGCCAGCTGTCATTTGCCACCGGTCCGGCGCTTGGTTTTTTCAGCGTCAAAGTCGAGATCGTCGTGCTGCTGATCCTTTCCGTGCTGTTCATCGGGGGGGCGAAGCTGCTGCTGGGGTACATGGAGCGACTGGCCAAGCGAGAAGGCCGCCTGACGGAAAGCCGAGGGTGATACCATGAAGTCAGTGATCTGGCGATCGTTCAAAACCGCTGCCTGGCTTGGCTGGAAGATCGAGTCCAACTGGGCTGACCCGTTTCTCTTCTTTATTTATTCAATCCTCAAGCCCATCACAGGCGCCGCGATCATCGTCGTGATGTACAGCGTGATCACCAGCGGCAACTTCGAGACGCCCCTGTTCGCGTACATGTTCATCGGCAACGCGTTCTTTCAGTATGTTGCCGCGGTGATGGTGGGGGTCTCCTGGGCGATCATCGATGACCGGGAGCACTATAAGACACTGAAATACATCTACACAGCCCCCGTGAGCGTTCCAGCCTACCTGCTGGGGAGAGGGGTGGCGCGGTTTCTGACCGCCTCTTTCGCAGTGATCGTCATCATGATCACCGGGGTCGTTTTCTTGAAGATACCCATTCGTATCGCCCATATCAATTGGGGTTTATTCTTACTCACCATGGTTGTCGGAATCCTCATGCTGTCGATGCTCGGAATTCTGCTGGCGGGGATCACCTTCCTGACTGTGCGGCAGAATTTCTTTATCGGGGACATCATCGCCGGGTTGATGATGATCCTGTGCGGTGTCGTCTACCCACCGACACTGCTTCCGCCAGGGCTGGATCAGGTGGGCTACTTCCTGCCGGTGACGTACTGGCTCGAGTTGATCCGGCGCTCCCTGGTCGGTCAGATCGCGGACCAGTTTCCCCTGCTCACCGAGTTCAGCAATGTGCAAATTCTCCTTTTCCTGGTCGGGCTGTCCATCGTGTTTGCGGGGCTGGGTTTGTGGGTTTTCAAACTGAGTGACCATGAAGCCCGCGAACAGGGGCTGATTGACTGGACGACAGGGTATTGATCGGGAAAGAGGTCCGTCTTGAAAATCCGTGATTGGGTCAAGTTCATTTTACTGAGCGTTATCTGGGGGACGAGCTTTTTGTGGATCAAGATCGCGGTGGAAGATATCGGACCTTTCTACCTGGTGCTGCTGCGGATCGGGATTGCGCTCCTGCTGGTGACGGCGTACCTGCTCTTTTCCCGCACCAGGATCCAATGGTCGTGGCGTAAGGTCGGGATATTCGCGTTCATTGGATTTTTTAACATGGCACTGCCTTTTGTCTTGATCTCCTGGGCGGAAACGATCATCCCCTCCGGGTTGGCATCGATCCTGAACAGCGCGGTGCCTCTCTTCACGCTGCTGTTCGCGATCTTCTTCCTGCCCGAGGAAAGACCGACCTGGCAGCGAGTGGTCGGAATTCTGATCGGATTCGCCGGCGTTGTCATTCTCATGTCCGGGAACACGACGCAAAACAGCGGCGCATCATCCATCCCGGGCATCGTGGCGATGCTGATTGCCGCGGCTTCCTACGGTGCGGCTGTTGTGTTCGCGAGGAAATTCGCCAAATACCTGCGTTCAGAGGAACAGTCTTTTGGCCAGCTGATCATGGGATTCGCTTTTATCTCCATCGCCACGGCGGCGGTTGAACCCTCGATCAGGCTTCCATCCACCCCGCTTCCATGGATCGCGGTTGTCTGGCTGGGTCTGCTGGGTTCCGGTGTGGCCACCCTGCTGTATTATTCACTGCTCAATTCGGTTGGCGCGATGAAGGCGACACTTGTTTCCTATGTGTTTCCTATCGTGGCGGTCATTTTGGGTGTGATTTTCCTTAAGGAAAGACCGAACTGGCAGATGCTACTTGGAGCGGTCTTGATCCTGGGCGGAGTCGTCTGGGTGAACGTGACCTCTCAAAGAATGAAAGCAAGCCTTGATCGGCAGTAATTGATATGCTGATAGAATAGAATCAAGTCATGGATACACACAGGTGCGGTTTTGTGGCGGTGATTGGCCGACCCAATGTCGGCAAGTCTACTTTTCTCAACACGATCCTGCGGCAGAAGATCGCTGCTGTTTCACCCAGGCCGCAGACGACACGTCGCAAGCAGCTGGGGATACTGACCGACGCTGAGGCACAGATCATCTTCACAGACACTCCCGGTATTCACCAGCCAGTCACAAAGCTGGGGGAGGCCATGAACGATGCGGCGTTGGAAACAATACGTGATTGCGACGTACTGCTTTGGCTGGTTGATGCCAGCGCGGATCCGCAGCCGGAGGATCAGCTGGTGGCGGAGCGCATCAGAAAGGCGCGCAAGGGAAACGCGACCATCCTGGGGCTGAACAAGGCGGATCAAACCACCCCTGAAGAAATGGAAAAGAAGCAGCAGGCATACAGTGATCTTCTGCCAGGGGCGCTGCCGATGCGGATATCCGCTCTGAATGGTACCGGCCTGGAAGCGCTCAAAGAAGTGATCGTCCAGCGCCTGCCCGAAGCGCATTTTTTATACGACGAGGACGTGATCACCGACCTGTTTGAGCGGGAGATCGCCGCGGACCTTGTCCGGGAAGCGATGTTAAAATTATTGCGTGACGAAATTCCCCACCTGGCAGCAGTCCGCGTGGAGGAGTACAAGGAAAGAAACGAACAGCTGGTCTACGTGCAGGCAACCATCCTGGTTGAAAAGGAGAGCCATAAGGGCATTGTCATCGGAAAGAACGCGGAAATGCTGAAGCGGATCGGCCAGGCCGCCCGCCAGGAAATTGAAGCCATGTGCGGAAAAAATGTGTTTCTGGAACTCAAGGTAAAATTATCCAAGAACTGGCGTGATCACCCGCGCATGCTGCAGTCCTTGGGATATATTTTGGCAAAGGGAAAATAAAATGGCAGCTCAACCCATGTTCGCGAACATCCTCTTTTACATCATGATCGTGATCTGCGTTTTCGATTGGATCGCGGCGGACCGAGAATGGAAGCGCGCCAGGTTTTTCTCCAAGGTGCTGGCGATCCTGCTGATCATCTTATGGTTTACCTCCGTGGGCATGTGGCAGGGCGGGCTGATCTGGTTTGGGATAGGCCTGGTTTTTTCACTGATCGGCGACGTTTTGCTCCTATGGGATAAGCTTTTCTTGCCGGGGATGATCGCTTTCTTCCTGACCCATGTGGCCTACATTATAGGCTTCAACGTGGGACAGAATTTCCCCCTGCAGGGCGAAACACTGCTGGTCATCATTGGCGTCACTGTCACATCCGCGGTCTTTTTCCGATACATCCTGAAGGGATTGAAATACGACCGGGTGAACGCCGGGTTAAAAGCGCCTTTGATCATGTACGGCGTGGTGATATCCATGATGGTCGCATCCGCGATTCTGAATTATTTTCGGGGAGGATGGAGCGGCCAGCCAGAAGCGATAATTCTGTCATCCGTCGGGGCGGTGTTCTTTTACCTTTCCGATATGATGATCGGGCTGAGAAATTTCGCCCGACGCTTTCAATACGATCATTTTCTGATCATGTTCCTGTACCACCTGGGGCAGATACTGATCGTGACAGGTGCGTTAATCCATTTCTCTACGATCTGACCAGCAGCTTAGCCGCCGGATGGATTGAGTCTTTGAAAACCTTCTCCAAGGGCTTCATGCGCGGCTCCGATGACCATGAAGGCTCCAGGGTCCACCTCACGCACGATCTCCTTCAGCGGGTTCACCTCTGAACGTGTGATGACCAGGTAGAGCACGTTGCGACCCGTGCCGGTGTACCCGCCGGTGCCCTGAAGCAGTGTTACCCCTCTTTCAAGATCTTGCATGATGCGCTGGCTGAGCGTCTGGCTTTGAGATGAAACG
This sequence comes from uncultured Anaerolineaceae bacterium, assembly GCA_964498605.1. Lineage (GTDB taxonomy): Bacteria > Chloroflexota > Anaerolineae > Anaerolineales > Anaerolineaceae > JBGQAS01. Next base: position 50,662 of record CAZCHK010000009.1, read on the forward strand.
ATCACCGCCGTGCGGAAAATGTTCGATCCCTCGGATACCGTTTCAGCAGCGATGCCGCTGACGTAGATGACGACCAGCCCGTAGAGCGCCTTGATCCAGCCAAAGGCGAACCCACTGGCCAGGACCACGACGCCGTCGGTGATCAAGTAGGCTGTCGAGATTGAAATGCCGCTTCTATGGTTCAGGATGCGTCCAAGAATATCGCTTCCTCCGCTCGTGCCCTGGCCCCGGTACACCAGTCCCAGCCCGACGCCCAGCAGCACGCCGCCGTAAAGCGCGTTGAGGAAGTTGTCCGCGGGAGCGATGTCTACCTCGGGCAGCAGGGCCATCAGGAGGTCCGTGAAAATGGAAAAAGCTGCCACGGCCAGAGCGGTGCGTACGGCGAACTTTTTCCCTCCCAGATAGCGCCAGCCGAGGACAAACAGCGGGAGATTCCCGATGACAACCATCACGCCGATCGGAAAACCGGAGAAGTGATTGACAATCTGCGCTGCGCCGCTGATGCCGCCCGAAACCATGCTGCCGGGGACGAGAAAGAGACGCAGGGAAAAGGCCTGAATCAACGCACCCAGAAGAACGTAAGCAACTTCTTTCATCGCTTTCCACGGGAACCTTTTTTTGATCATGCTGTGTATGCTCATGTGTCTCACCACGGATCGACAGGATGTTTAAATTATACAGGTCATCGCTGCAGGAATGCGGTACATCAACCGCGGGCCGAGTTGTCAAGCGCTAATAATTGAAATAAAATCATCGTATCATGAGTTATCAGGACCTGATCATCGCCAGTCAGCTTTGTCCTCCTCAATTGAGGAAGAACCTGCTCAGACGACCAAGGCTTGAGTCAAGGCTCAGATCCATCTATGAATATCCCCTGACGATTGTCCAGGCTGGAACCGGATACGGAAAGACCACTTCCCTGGCGGCACTGCCAGAGCTTGGCTGGAACGCCTTCTGGTACACCATCGCTGAACCAGACAGAGACCCCTTGCTTTTCCTGGTTCACCTGTTGGGGGCGTGTAAAAGCTATAGCGAAAAGGCGTTCAGCTTTCTTGAGACGAACCTGGGATTGGTCACTCCTCAGGCGTTGCATCCGCTGATCAACGCCTTGACCATCCAGCTCAGAGAGGATACTGTCCTCATCCTGGATGATTTTCATCACGTGGCGGATGTTGATGAAATCCGCGAGCTCATCAACAAGCTGGTCGAATTCTGCCCCCCGCGCCTGCACGTCGTGTTATCGACCCGCCGCAACCCCGGATGGCCGGAGATCAACCGCTGGAGGGTGAAAGGCCTGCTGGACATCATCAGCGCGAATGAACTGGCTTTTACCGCGGAAGAGATCGAGACATTGTTCAAAGACCTGTTCGACTACCCCATTTCCAGTCTGCAGGCGGCGAGGCTGGCAGAGGATACGGAAGGATGGACGATCGCGCTGCAGATCATCTGGCAGAGCATTCAGACAGGCATCGTTCCCGACATCGACACGGCCCTGAAAAACCAGACCATCACATTCGACAAGCTGTTTGATTACCTGGCTCCAGAGGTTCTCTCGCGGCAGCCGGCTTATCTGCAGAAATTCCTGCTGTCCACCTCCATACTGAGTCAAATGGATGGGGTTGTGTGCGACGCGATATTGGAAACGCGCGACAGCGCAGAAATCCTGGGACACTTGTACGAGATCGGCCTGTTCGTGGATAAAATCGGCGAGGGGACATACCGGTACCAGCGGCTCTTTCAGGATTTCCTGCAGTCCGAATTGAGCAAAGTCCCTGACATAAAAAACCAGCTGCATTCCAAAGCCGCCAACCACTTCAACGCAGCAGGGGAATTTGAGGATTACTATTATCACCTGGTCAAAGCGGGGAGATTCACTGAGGCGGCTGACCTGATTGAAACGTTCGGTGAACGAATGGTCAACGAAGGAAGGCTGGAGAGCCTTGAATACTGGCTGGGGAGGCTGCCTGAAGAGCTGCAAAAGTCCCGTCCCGATCTGCAGCTTTTCATTGGGAATATCATGCGGCTGAAAGCAGGTTTTGACAAAGCTCTATCCGCGTACGATACGGCATATCAGCTCTATCAAAAAAGCGGCGACTTGCACGGGCAAAGCCGCTCGCTGCGCGGCCAGGCTCAGGTTTATTTGGACACGGTTCGGCCCATTCAGGCTTCCGCTCTGCTTGCCAACGCGATGCAGCTGCTGGATCCGCAGACCTACCCGCAGGAGATCAGCGAGCTGCTCGATCAGCAGGCCGAGAACAGGTTGAACTCCGGATTTCCGGACCAGTCCATGGAGCTTCACCGCCAGGCGATGACGTACCGTAAAGAAAAGATGGACACGGACGCCTACCTTGAGGGCAGGATCCTGCTGCGAACCGGCAGGTTGACGGAAGCACATCAGCTGCTGTCGGACAGTATTCAGAAGCAGCCGGAGACCCATATCAGCAGGCAGATGCATTTCCACAGAGAGAAGCAGCTCCTGTTATCGCTGGTTGAGATCATGCGCGGCAACCAAAAAGAAGCCGAGGACTTTGCCAGGCAGGGCATCGAGCTGGGGCACAAGCACCTGTCGGAATATGTGGCCGCGGTTGGTCTGATGCGGCTGGGCCACTGCATGCAGCTGGATAGCTTCACTCCCTGGGGAAAACCGGACCAGGAAGAAGCAAAAAGATGCTATCAGGAAGTGCTGGAAAAGATCAAACCGTTCAATGTTGCCAAGGTTCGCGTCGAACCCCTGTGGGGTCTTTGCCGGGTACACGGTTACAGCGGCGATATTGAGGCAGCAGAGGTCTTCGCACAGCGGGCCATTGAAATAGCCACCACTGCAGGTGATGAATGGGTGGGCAACCTGGCGAGAATCAGCATGGGGGCTTCCCTGGCCATGGCAGGCCGGAACGTGGAGGCTGCCCGGATGCTCAGGGACGCGGCGGAAGGATTCTCGCGAGTGCAGGATAAATTCGCCTGGTGCGCCGCCCAGGTATGGCTGGCTCTCAATGCCTGGTGGAAATCCGACCCGGAGACCGCGCTGCGGCATCTCTCGGCCTGCCTGTCCGTGATCAAAGAAAACGGCTTCAATTATTTGTTGTTAAAAAGAACGCATCTCGGGCTGCGGGACGATCAAAATGCCATTCCCCTTTTAATTGAAGCCGGCCGCCAGAATATCGAGACTGGGTACATCAAGGGAATTCTCATCCAGATTTGCACAGCACCTCTTTCCCATCACCCGGGATACACCATACGGGTCAGGACTTTGGGTGGATTCGAGCTCTGGCGGGGGAATGAGCCGATCTCGCCCAGGGAATGGAAGCGGGAAAAGGGGCGGCAGCTTTTCCAGCTGCTCCTGTCCAGGCGTGGAAAAATGCACTTGAAAGACCAGCTGATCGAAATGCTGTGGCCAGACTTACCCGCCAGCGCGGCAGCGCGGGACTTCAAGGTGGCGTTGAACGCGCTGAACAAAGTGCTTGAACCATCGCGCCCGCAATCACAGGCGCCCTTCTTTGTCGTCCGGGATGGGGAAATGTACGGGATCAACCCTTGCGCCAGGGTGGAAACGGACGCTGATGTTTTCATCCGGTTATGCGAGACCGGTGAGATTGCAGGTTTGAACCGGGCAATCGAGCTGTACCGCGGTGATTATCTTCCGGACTGTACGTATCAGGACTGGTCGGCAGATGAAAGAGACCAGCTCCATGCTCATTATTTACACGCGGTAGAAAAACTGGCTGACGACAGCCTGAAAAGGCATTCCACCAGCGAAGCGATTGACCTGTGTAAAAGAGCCTTGACCCTGGACAAGTATTGGGAAGCTGGTTATGTTCTGTTGATGCAAGGATATGGACTGCAGGGAAAAACCGCTCAGGTGCAGGCCGTGTATCAGCGCTGGGAGCAGATTTGTCTGCAGGACCTGGGCGTGGAGGTATCTGCCAGTACCCGCGAATTGTATAGAAAACTGACACAACCGCAAGCCCAGTTGTAACCCTTTTGTAACCTCGTCGTAACAGCCAGTTGATATGATTTCAGAATGAGAATCTATGCTTCTCTTCTTCTTTGTCTTAATATTCCCATAATAACTTCTCAAGGAGATGAGCCATGCGGTTAAAAGATAAAGTCGTTTTGATCACGGGTGGCGCGGCAGGCATCGGAAAGGCGACAGCGGTACGCTTTGCTGAAGAAGGCGCGAAAGTTGTCATCTGTGACGTGAATGCCGAGGCTGGCGCGGAGACGAAAGCCCTGTTAGGCCCGGAGGCACGCTTTGACCAGGTAAATGTCACGGACAGGGCGGATGTGCAGAAATGGGTGGAATCGATTGCCGCCCAGTACGGGCGGATCGATGTCCTGGTCAACAACGCCGGCATAACGCGAGACGCACTTTTTGTGAAAATGAAGGACGGTGAGTTCGTCAAGCAGATGGAACAGGACGCTTTTGATGCGGTGATTTCTGTGAATCTGAAAGGCGTATTCAACTGCACGCAGGCTGTTGTGCCATTCATGGTCAAACAGGGCGGCGGTGTGATCCTGAACGCTTCTTCGGTTGTCGGCCTGTATGGCAATTATGGACAGACGAATTACGTGGCGACCAAGGCTGCCGTGATCGGCATGACCAGGACCTGGGCCAGGGAATTGGGCAAATACGGCATACGGGTCAACGCGGTGGCGCCGGGATTCATCGCGACGGAGATGGTTCAGAAAATGCCCGAGGCTGTTCTGGCGGACATGAAAGCGCACACACCGCTGGGGAGGCTGGGTGACCCTCGGGATATCGCCAATGTTTATCTGTGGCTGGCCAGCGATGAGGCGGCTTATGTCCATGGCGCCACGATCAGCGCGGACGGCGGCATCGTGATAGGAACGTAGGTGAGTGCCATGACCAGATACGCCAATATCATTGCCACCGGAAGGTATGTCCCCCCCATTGAGCGCACCAACGCATCCATGCGCGAGGTCTTTGGAGAAGTGATCGATAAATTTGAAAATTCCAGCGGCATTAAAACTCGCTGGTACGCACCGAATGAGTGGGCCACGTCTGATCTGGCGGTAGAAGCTGCCAACATGGCCTTGAAAGAGGCTGGCCTGCAGGCTGAAGACCTGGACCTGATCCTGTTGGGCACGGACAGCCCGGATTACATCACGCCTGCAACCTCGGTGGTGGTTCAGCACAAGATCGGTGCGAAAAATGCCGGCACATTTGATATCGGCTGCGCTTGCGCTTCCTTTCCTACGGGATTGAACATCGCGGCGGGACTGATCCAATCCAACCCAAGCATCAAGTACGTCCTGGTTATCGGCGCGTACATGATGCATAAGCTCTCGGATTGGAAGAATGACCTGATGTCGTTTTTCTACGGCGATGGCGCCGGGGCGGCCATACTGACAGCCGACAGCAAACCCGGATACATTTCGGGCACATTCTTCGCGGACGGCTCTTATCACAAGCACTGGGGAATTTACTCCGGTGGAACGTATGAACCCGCGACCAGGGAGAGCGTGGAGGCGGGAAGAACCCAGGTTCATCTGGTGACGCCCTTTCCGGCGGAGGTGAACAATGAGGGTTGGCCCCAGCGCATGCGCGAACTGGCCAGGAATGGAAAGTTCGATCTGGGAGAGGTGGATCTTGCCATTTACACGCAGGTGCGTCTGAACAGCATCAAGCTGGTCCAGGAAACTCTGGGTCTGCCTATCGAAAAGGCCCACTGGATCATGGACAAGTGGGGATACACTGGATCCGCGTGTCTGCCCATGGCATTCGATGACGCCAGAAAGCAGGGGCGGGTCAAATCCGGAGATCTCGTGACCTTCGTGGGCTCCGGCGTGGGATACAACCAGGCTGGATCCGCTTTCATCATGCCTTAGAATCACATTTTTATTAAGGACACCCATGGACCCGAAAGAGTCGTACAACAAAAAACGCATCACAATTCCCGAAGCAGTCGGCATGGTTCAATCGCACCAGACCATCGGCGTGGCGATGGCAGCCTCCGAGCCGCCGGGTCTGTTGACCGAGCTGGGAAATCACACGGGAAGGCTGGAAGATGTGACCGTCTGGGTGTGCCTGCCGCTGCGCGTGTACGATTTCATCCAGAACCCATCCATGAACGGGCATTTCTTCGTGGAGAACTGGTTCTACGGCGGACCGGACCGGCAGGTTCACAGTGAGGGAAGGGTTTCGTACATCCCCAACAACCTGCATCAGGCCGCGACGAACAAACTGCTGGCCGCCAAGCATAAGGTGAATGTTTTCTTTGGCAGCGCAACACCCCCGGACGCGCGCGGATTCATGTCCCTGTCGCTGGGTTTGGTCCTGGAAAAACAGCTGATCGAGGCGGCTGACCTGGTCATTCTGGAAATCAACGAGAATCTGCCCTGGACGCTGGGAGATACCCAGATCCACATCGATGACGTGGACTTCGTGGTTGAGAATCATGTCCCTTTGTTTGAGCTGCCCTCCATTCCCCCGTCAGAGGTCGAACAGGCCATTGGCGGCTACATCGCCGATCTCATCGAAGACGGTTCAACACTGCAGCTCGGGATCGGGGGAATTCCCAACGCGATCACGCCCTTCCTGATGGACAGGCACGACCTGGGCATTCACACGGAAATGTTCACAGATGGGATGGTGGACCTGTACAATGCCGGGGTCATCACGAACAAGCGCAAAACACTGTGGAAGGGAAAAATGCTGGGTGCTTTCGCCCTGGGTTCTCAGAAGCTGTATGATTTTGTGGGCAACAATCTGGGCGTCGAATTCCAGCAGGGCAAGGTGACGAACAATCCGCACATCATCGGACAGAATTACAAGATGGTGAGCGTGAACACGGCCCTGCAGGTGGATATTTTTGGACAGGTTTGTTCGCAGAGCATCGGCCACCGTCATTTCAGCGGCACCGGCGGGCAGCTGGATACGCACCGCGGAGCTCAGCTGTCCGAAGGTGGACGAGGGATCATCGCGCTGCGCTCCACCACGAAGAACGGGACCATATCGACCATCGTTCCCGTTCTGTCTGAAGGCGCGGAAGTGACCGTTCCCAGCCACGAGGTGGACACGATCGTCACCGAGTTCGGAGTCGCGGATCTGAAGGGATTGTGCGTCAGGGACCGCATGGAAGCCCTGATTAAAATCGCGCACCCCGATTTTCGTGATTCGATTCGCGAGGAAGCACACCGCCTGGGCATCGTGGTCAGAAGAAGCCAGGTATAACAAGGAGGATGACATGAACGACATACTGGGAAAATGGCAGCAGCCGGAAGGACAGGCTTTTCCGGGCCTGTGGTTCGAGTTTCTGGATAACGGCAAATTCAAGGCTGTCTATGAGGAAATGGGGATCACATCCAG
>CAZCHK010000010.1:0-57334 GCA_964498605.1 uncultured Anaerolineaceae bacterium
AGCTACCTGCTGTACGCGCGGCGCAACATTCCCTCGGCAGTATAGGCAGGAGCAGCCATGAACATCTTCTTGCGTGAATTGAAAGCCTCGATCAAATCCCTGCTCATCTGGAGCGCCATTGTCGTCTTCTTCGCGCTGGTGGGCTTCTCCAAGTTCTCAGCCTTCTACCAGAACGAGGAAATGCTGCAGATCCTCGAGGGCATGCCCCCGGCGCTGCTGGAATCGTTCAACATGAACGCCTTCAACATGACTGAAGTGACCGGCTTCTACGGCGTGATGTTTGCCTTCTATGGGCTGATCCTCAGTGTTGCCGCGGCCATGTGGGGTAGCACCATCATCTCTAAAGAGGAGCGTGACCGCACCGTCGAGTTTTCACTGTCGCTGCCCGTGACGCGGGCCAGGCTGGTGACAGCGAAGACGCTGGCCGTGGTCGTGGACTGCGTGCTGCTGCTGCTGGTTACCTGGGGTGTGACCGTGGCAGGAGCGCAGCAGTACAGCCCGGATGCCGCTTTCTACCAGTTCAATGCCATCAGCATCCCCGCCTTTTTCATCCTGCAGATGATTTTCCTGGCGCTGGGTATTCTGCTGGGCTGCGCGCTCAGGCGCCATAAACTGGCAGGTTCGCTGGCGGTGGCGGTGCTGCTGGGGACCTACTTCCTGTCGGTCCTCTCCGGCTTGAGCCAGGATCTGGATTTTCTCAGATATGTCACGCCCTTCAAGTATTTCGACCCGCTGCTGATGCTGGCAGAAGGGCGCCTGGAGCTGGTCTTCGTGCTGCTCTCGGGGGGTATTGTCATCGTCTTCATGGCGCTGGCGTATGTGACGTATAAAAGAAGGGATCTTTGTATTTAGACCCTGTTCCTTTCTCAAATAAAAGAAAAATATCCTATGCAAGGGTAACCTGACCGGTTGGCCTTGCATAATCGCGAACACCCAGGAGGATGGATAAGGCGTGTTGTGTCGTGTTGATTGAATCTGTCCTATAATTAACCCATGCCAAAACTGCACACCCACTTCGTCTGCCAGCAGTGCGGGCGGGTGACATCTAAATCCTTCGGGCGCTGCCCGACCTGCGGCACGTACGGCTCCATGGTCGAGGAGCTGCTCCCCGAGCTGAATCCCTCCACCAAAATACCCCGCGCCCTGTCCGGGTCCTCCAAGCCCCTGCGCCTGGACGAGATCACCTCAAGCGGCGAGGAGCGCCTGATGCTCTCCATCGGCGAGTTCTCGCGCGTGCTGGGCGGCGGGATCGTTCCTGGCTCGATCATCCTGGTGGGCGGCGACCCGGGCATTGGCAAGTCCACTTTGCTGCTGCAGCTCGCGCTGGAATCCTCCGCGCGTACCACCATCCTGTACGTCTCCGGCGAGGAATCCGAGCGCCAGATCAAGATGCGCGCCGACCGCCTGGCGAAAGGTGCACAGGCTCCCGTAAACGATAAAAATCTGCTGCTGCTGACCGAGACCAACCTTGAAACCATCCTGGCGCACGTGGAGCAGGTCAAACCCGCTATCCTTGTCATCGACTCGATCCAGACGGTGTACCTGCCCGAGATGCACTCCAGCGCCGGATCGGTCAGCCAGCTGCGCGAATGCGCCTCGCGGCTGCGAGAGCTCGCCAAATCAACCAACATCTGCGTTTTCGTCATCGGGCACGTCACCAAGGAAGGCGTCATTGCCGGTCCGCGCGTGCTGGAGCACATCGTGGACACCGTCCTCTACCTGGAGGGTGACCGCTTTGCCGCCTACCGCCTGCTGCGCTCGGTCAAGAACCGCTTCGGTGCTACTTCCGAGGTGGGCGTGTTTGAGATGCGCGAGAGCGGGCTGGCGGAAGTATTCAATCCCTCAGAAGCATTTTTAGCGGAGCGCATGATCAACACGCCTGGCAGTGCCATCGCCGTGACGATGGAGGGCACCCGCCCCATTCTGGTGGAAGTGCAGGGGTTGACCTCGCTTTCCAGCTCGGGCAACCCGCGCCGCACCCCCAATGGAGTGGATCTCTACCGCCTGCTGATGATCAGCGCGGTGCTTATGCGCCGCCTGGGTTTGAACCTGCACGAGCACGATATTTTTGTCAACGTGGTGGGAGGCTTGCGCGTGGACGAACCCGCGGCTGACCTGGCCGTCGCTGCTGCCATTGCCTCCTCCCTGCGCGACGTGCCGGTCAAGGCGGACGCGGTACTCATCGGGGAAGTGGGCCTTTCAGGCGAGCTGCGCTGGCCCTCCCAGATGACCGCGCGATTGAACGAAGCCGCCAAACTGGGCTTCAAAAAAGCCATCATCCCCAAGCTGGCGCAAAAGGGCGTGACGATCCCCAACGAGATCTATATTATGGAAGCGCGGTCATTAAAAGATGCTGTTCGACTCGCGCTTGTGGAATCGTGAGGTGAAAAATGGAAAGAGAACTGTCGCTTGAATTTTTTGGCATCAACGCCGTCCGGCGCAATCACGCGCTGGAGCATGCCACCATCAACATCCTGGCGGGTAAGGGCTACCGCCTGGCGGGGATTTCCGGTCCGCTCGGGTTTGCCATCCTGGGCAGTGTGCCCACCGAGGTGCTGCTTACCGCTGCGCAGGAAGCTCTCGACCGCCTGAGTGAGGGCGAGAAGGAGCTGGCCTACCACGAGAACTGCGGTACCAACTACGCCGCCATGGGACTGGCAGCCGCACTGGCATCCTTCCTTGCTTTTGGCGGTGCCAACACTGCCGGAAAGCGCTTCAGGAAGCTGCCCGATGCCATTCTGCTGGCCAGTTTGGCGATCATCGGCACAAGACGCCTGGGCCCGTGGCTGCAGCGCGAAGTGACCACGGAAACAAGCATGGACGCGGTGCGCATCACCGGCATCCATATGTACGAGAGCATCGGCTTCATCTGGCACCGCATCAGCGTGGAACACAACAAGGCCAAATGAGCGCGGAAGGCCAACCCGCCATCCACGTCCTGCACGGGGATGACCTGCTGGCGCTGGGCGAAGCGCTATCTGGCCTGACCGCGCAAGATAGCACCGCAGATCCCGCCATGGGCGACATGAACGTGGAGCGTTTTTCAGGCAGAGACTGCCGTCTCGAAGAGGTGCAGAACGCCGCCTACGCGCTGCCCTTCTTTTCAGCAAGGCGTGTGGTGGTGCTGGATGATCCGCTCAAAGCCCTGACCACCAAACCCCTGCAGGAGCGCTTCATCAGCCTGCTGCAAGGACTGCCCCCCAGCACGCTGCTGGTGCTGGTCATCCCCGACGAGTACTACAAGCGCGGCGACACCGAACGGCGCGGCTGGCAATCCTTTACCAGCGGCCGCTGGCTGTTCGAGTGGCTCAAGGCCAACAAGGAAAAAGCCTCCCTGCGTACCTTTCAACTGCCGGACGAGAAGCAGATGCCCTCATGGATCATCGGCTGCGTCAAGGGATTGGGCGGCGAGATCAAGGTGGATGCCGCCAGTGAACTGGCGCTGCGCACAGCCTCGGACACCCTCACCACCGCCAAAGAGGTGGAAAAGCTGCTGCTGTACGTCAGCAGCCGCGAGGAAGGGCAGCGCGCCATTACCATCGAAGACGTGCGCGCGGTGTGCATGACGGGAGACGCTCCCAGCAAGTTCTACGAACTGACCAACGCCATGACCTCCGGTCAGATAAAACCTGCGCTCAGGCACCTGCGCGCTCTGCTGGAAGAGCAGGAAGGGGCAGCCATATTCAACGGCGTGGCGCGGCACATGCGCCAGCTCATCATCACGCGCGAGATCAAGAGCGAGGGCGGCACTGCCGAAGCCGTGCGCAGCGCGCTGGGCATCAGCGATGCCATGGTATGGATGGTCGAGCGCAACCTCATCCCGCAGGCCATGCGCTTCAAGGTGCAGGAACTGCGAGACCTGTACTGGCGGCTGCTCGAGATAGACGTGGCTGCCAAGACCTCGCGCTGCTCCTACGAGATCTCGCTGGAGAACCTGATTATCGAGATGGGAAGAAAGTGACCCATGGCACCCTTTATCCGGCCTGTGACAAAGGGCATCTGGCGCGTGCGGACCAAGCTCAAGATGTGCGAGGAACAGACGCACTTTGTGGCTTCCAACGCCTATTCCATTGCCGAGGCACGCTCTCATTCCGACGATTAAAACGGACATGGATAGTGGTTGTCCTACGATTTTTTTAAAAGAACGAGATCCCGGTGGGTTACTTGCTGTATCAAAACAACTTCGATCATCCGCTGATGCAGGCTAAAATCCTGCGCCTGATGGTGGACGAAAAGCATTAGGATAAGGGCTACAGCAGGTTCACCATTCAATGGATGCTTGATGATTTTCGCGCTGAGAAGCGTGTCATAGCTGCTGGAATTGATTACGAACCGGACAACGATCTTGCCCGGCAGGTGGACGCAAGATTTGGATTCCGCGAGAGGGGGAGATTATAGATGGAGAAATGCTGGCGCTGCTACGGTTATGGGTGGGTTAAATCACCTTCATTGTTCAAAAGTACACATCACGATGAGACGTAAAAGTTCTTTTTTACGTACCTCATTGATGGTGAGGTATCCCCTTACCATCTTTTCTGTTCGACTTTTTTTAGCCTGTCATGTTCGGCAGAGGTCCACACGGTATCCACGCCATTCCAGCTCCGGTTTTGTTTTTGATATACCCTGACCGCCATGCGTTCCGCAAGCTGCTCCTTTCTGCCGATCAGGACGAAAGCGCTGATGAGGAACAGCAGCGCTGGAATGCTCATCCAGATCAAATTGAAGACATCACTTTTCGACTCCAGAATGAAAAACAATGCCAGCAGGAACAGAATCACTGATAAAAAGAACTTCAGGATCAGTTTGCTGACAAAGGATGTGTTCACGCATTGATCGCATAAATGGATATATTCCGGTCCGAGGTCTTTGTATGTAGATGTCGTGGTGGTGACCGAAAGAAATTGATCCGATTCCCTTCGAATATTTTTTCCCACATAGATCGTGTAGCTGCTGCCGTTTCGGTTCTTGCCGCATTTCAAACAGGCACTCATACCCATGCTCTCCTCCTTTGTTTCTGAAGTGAGTATACAACTTTGGATAGCGAAATTCCAGCAGGAGGATGATATTCACTGGCTAGTTAATTTCAACCCAGTCACGCTTTCCTCGCCCGGATGGGCTAAAATTACTGTGTGAAGCAATCCATTCCGCGGCTGCTGAAATACCTTCTCCCTTCGCTGGGTGCGATAGTCTGGCTGGCTGTCTTTTTTGGCGCTCTGCGTCTCGGTCCGCGCATGATGAACATGGACGGCGACCTGGGCAGGCACCTGACCGTCGGCAATTACATATTGGATCAAGGGGAGATTCCGCTCAGGGATGTTTTCTCGCACACCATGGCGGGCGAACCCATCACCCCCCACGAATGGCTCTCACAGGTGCTCTTTGCTCTTGCCGAGCGGCTGCTGGGGTTGGACGGGGTGGTGCTGCTGACCGCGCTGGTTATCCCCAGCGCTTTCTGGCTGGTTTTCAAAAGGGCAGCTGAGGGAGGGCGTTCGGTGCTGCCGGCACTGCTGGTGATCATCCTGGCCATCGCCGCGTCCTCCCTGCACTGGCTGACGCGTCCGCACGTCTTCACCTTCCTGCTGCTTGCAGTCTGGATGCTGGCACTGGACGATTTGCGACGCGGCAGGCTCAAGCATTGGTTCCTGCTGCCGATGCTGATGCTGGCCTGGGCGAACCTGCACGGGGCGTTCATTGCCGGGTTCGTCACCTGGTTCCTGTACGGCGCCGGGCTGGCCTGGGACGCGTGGCGGAAACGCCTGCCGCAGGGGGAGGAACTTCCGTTAAAGTTCTGGCGCTTCTACCTGCTGGGCGGCGGGAGCGCCCTGGCCGCGTCGCTGTTCAACCCATCCGGGGTCGGGTTGTGGCTCACCAGCGTGGGTTACCTGGGCAACAGCTACCTGGTCAGCCACACCGCCGAGTACCTGCCACCCAACTTTTCTGATCCCTTCACCTGGCCGTTCCTGTTGATGATCGCGCTTCTGGTAGTCGTGCTGATCTTAAACATCAAGCGCACTCCGGCTTATCACTTCGTGCCGGCGATTGCCTGGATGGGCATGGCGCTGGTCAGCATGCGCCACATCCCACTCTTTTCTATCGTCACCGCGCCGTTGTTGGCCCAGGACCTGGCAGGCATGCTGCATTCCCCGCGGAAACGACGAACGCGGCGCTCAAGATTGAAAGATATGGATGGACGGCTGGCGCAGGTGAACAGCAATCTGAAAGGGTTCATCCTTCCGTTTATTTCCATCCTCATCGTAGCGGCAGGTTTTCTTGGGGGAGGCAGATTCGATGCGGCACGCGCCGGCAACGACTTCGACCCCGCGGTCTTCCCGGTAGCTGCCGTGGACTGGCTGGAGGAGCATCCGCGGGATGGTGAGATGTTTAACTACTTCCCCTGGGGGGGGTACCTGCTCTACCGCGGCTTTCCCGGTCTGCGCGTTTTTATCGACGGGCAAACCGATTTCTACGGCGAGGTCCTCACCCGCCAGTACGAGCAGGTTCTGGATACAGCGGACGGCTGGGAAGAGGTTCTGGAGGAGTACGATGTGACCTGGGTGATCCTTCCGCCAGACGAGCTGCTGGTGCAAGTTCTTCAAACCGGGTTGAACTGGCAGATGATGTATAGGGATGACACAGCTGTTATCCTCTCAGAATAACCCTGAAATTCCATTGAGGTAGATTCATTTGGTCATTTTAACAATTATTTCCTCTATAATGAATTCAAGAAATTAACTTTCAATAATAGATGGGAGTGGACTGATGAGAAATTTGGATAAGTTACAAAAGATCACTACATCGATGATACCAGCCATGATACAAAACACAACCGGGGGAATGATCGTTGTATTCCCTTCACCGGAAGAAGTAAAAGTTTCGCCTCCTTACCCGGGTAAACTGGACCGGATTGAGATCCTTATGCATAAGCCTTCAACGGGTTCAGTGTTGCACACTCACAGCATCACTTACAATTCACAGCTATATCATCCCCGTGTTGTTGAAGGCTTGCTGGAGACGCCGCAGGAATGTGTAGTATGCAATGCGCCTGCGGTGGATGTGGGTATACTAGAATCCACGAAAGCGCTGTACAGCGTGAGTTCCAAGCTCACAATCAACGCCCCCAATGCCACTCGCTTGTGGTCAGCTTTGCAAAGCGACCGTTTCTGGTTCACTTTCCCCGTGTGCAGTATACATAAAGATGACTTTCATGAGCATCTCTATTTTGATAACAACCGACCCGATCAAAAAACGGAATTGAAACTTGACAACATTCCATGGGGCAGAGAATTTATCAAACAAAACAAGGTCATCCAGGCTTATGTTAAAACAGAGGATTTCTTTCGAAAGCGTAAATTAAGCTTATGGCTGATCTACTTCGGAGTTCTGACAAGCGCATTGGCAATCACTTCAACCATCTTGATAGGTTCATGGGGTTGGTTGATCCCGACATTACCGGTGCTGATCGGCGGGCTCTATCTTTTCTTTACCAACCGTTACGAGGTGATTGTTTCAGACTCCAAGGCTTCCGGGGAAGGAAACAGGCTCAAATGGTATGAAGGGCTTTTCTCGCTGCGTGAAGCTTCTGATGTGCTTTTGTATATTGGAATGTTTATTGGAGTCGCTGGACTGATCTTTGCGACAATGAAAACAAATGGAGAAAACTTATCCTGGCCCTGGTATATCAAGGCGGGTATTATTGCGCTGGGAGTTGTGATTGCTGTGCTTAGTATTTGGTGGCAATCAAAAATAGGAAAGCAGAAATAAAAAGTAGAGGCTCAGCATGCTGAGCCTCTACACTATCTCATGGCAAAATTACTCGTTTGTTGAATTGGTTTATGCCGAAGCTTTTTCTTGCTTTTCCTTGCGTTCACCCGTCAACCTGCGAAATGCACCCAGCAGCATCACAGAGAGAGCGGCAACGATCACCTGCCAGGGCTTTTTGTTGAGAATGAACATCAACAGCACCAGCGGGAAGCCAACCAGACCGATGGCAACGCCGCGGGACTTGCGGAAGATCAGACCGAACGGGATCCCCAGCAGTCCCGCCGCGGTCAGCCAGCCGCCCAGACCGAAGAGCACCCCGGCGATGGCTGCCAGACCCCAGCCGCCCTTGTCCCAGCGCAGAAAAGGCCAGTTGTGCCCGATCACAGGTGCCAAGGCGATGAAAGGCAGCCAGAGCAGGTTGACATCCCACTGCAGCGCAAAGAAAGCCGGCAGGAAGCCTTTCGCGCCGTCGTACGCCAGGCACAGGATGGCTGGTATGATGCCGACCTGCTTGAGCACAGCAAAGGTGCCCGGTTTTTCGCCCAGTTCCTGGGGTGTTTTGCGTTTGAAGAGGCGGAAGAAAGCGTCCGCCGGGAGCAGCGAGCCGAGGAAGTAGCCAGCGATGATCAACCCGAGCGGGAGAAGCCAGAGAGCAAGCGAAGTTTGATGCCAGAGCATGGTTGTGTACCCCTGTAACGATTCTTTTATTTTAGAACGGTTTTCTTGACCCTGCCCCATTCCAGAGCGGTGCGGATGCCCTCTCCGATGGGCAGTTCCGTCTTCCAGCGTAGCAGACGCTCAGCTTTGTCTGCGTTGGTGAAGGCTCCAGCGATATCTCCAGGGCGCCTGCCGGCCTCCACCGCTTCCACCTTTTTTCCATATACCTTCTCGAAAGCCGTGACCATCTCGCGCACGGTCACGCCGGCGCCGGTGCCCAGATTGATGGCGAGGTAGTTCCCGGTGGGACTGCCGGCGCGCTCAAACACCGCGTCGAAATCCGTGACGGCGCGCACGTGGGCTCGGGCCAGGTCCCAGACGTGAATGTAATCGCGGATGCCCGTACCGTCGCGGGTGGCATAGTCCGTTCCGGTGATTTCAAAGCGCGGCAGTTCACCCAGGGCTACCTGCACCAGTTTACCCAGGATGTGGGTCGGGCTCTCCTTTTGCAGACCGGAGCGCATTTTTGGATCTGCGCCGATCAGGTTGAAGTAGCGCAGCGCGATGCCCTTCATGCCGTAGGCGGAGCAGAAGTCCTGCAGCACCATCTCCATCATGTACTTGGTGCGCGCGTACGGGTTGGTGGGTTTGAGCGGCGATTCCTCGGTGACCATGAAACCCGGCACCACGTCGTAGATGGCAGCGGAGGAACTGAAAACCACGCGCTGGCAGCCACATTCCTTCAGCGCGCTGAAGAGCTCCAGCGATTTGCACACGTTCTCGCGGTAGTAGTCGTAGGGTTGGGAGACGGATTCCGGCACGACGATCAGCGCGGCGCAGTGCACCACGGCATGGATATCGGGGTGGTCGCTGAAGATACGCTGCACGAGCACCCTGTCCGCGATGTCCCCCTGATAGAAGATCCTGCCCCGGGTGAATTCGATGCGCCCGGTGATCAGCGAATCGAGGATGACCGGCGTGTGACCGGAGTCCTCCAGCGCTGAACAGATGGTACTGCCGATGTAGCCTGCCCCCCCGGTGATGAGAAATTTCATTGGTGAGCTCCCTCGTTCAAGCGAATGTTATTGTACCACCCGCACGATGAGCGTGTCCGACTGGGTCAGGTTGCCGGCGTGGTCGTACACCCGCGCGAAGAGCGCGTGCTCACCCTTCTGCGCTGTCCACAGCATGGCGTACGGTGGCTGCGCGCGGGCGCCGACCTTCGTCTGATCCAGCCACCACTCCACACGCGACACGCCCAGGTTGTCTTCCACGTGCACCGAGAACAGCACTTCGCTGCCAGCCTTATACGGTTCATCGTCAAAAGGCTCGATCGTCGACAGCGTCGGCGGGGTGTTGTCCAGGCTGACCTGGATGATCGCGTAGCGCACCTTCAGGTCGTCACCCTGCGCCATCAGGCGCAGGCAGTACAGGCCGTCTTTGCCGCCGGTGTCCCAGATGCCCAGCAGCGCTCTCGTCAGGTTTTCACCCTCCCCCTCGGCGATGAGCTCCCATTGTGCGGGATTGATCCCTGCTCCGGCTTCCAGGCGGTAGCTTTGCATGTCCTCCAGGATGACCGTGCCGTAGATCGGTACTTCTCCTCCCAGCACGGCGAACATCTCGGGCGAGAGGAAGCGCAGGTTCTCATCCACACTCTGGCGTTTTACCAGGTCGTAACGCAGCGGAGCGACCTCCCAACCGGCGCTTGAAGCCCAGTCGCGGACATCGGGCGGGAAGTCGATCACGGTGCGGGTGTCGATCAGGTGCAGGGGAGTGAAGACGGTAGCCAGCAGACCGGTCTCGCGGTTGATCTCGATCGACTGGTAAAGGTCATCCAGCGTGTAGGGCTCCTCGCCGGCCAGGAACACCTCCTCAACGACGCTCGGGCACAGCGTGGTCGGCAGCAGCCCCGAGGGATCGCAAACGCGCCGAGAGGTCACGCCGTCCGGCATGCTCCAATCCTGGGACTCGATGCCGGCTTGCGCGCTCTTCATCAGAGCGCGCCATATCCCCGCGGGCATATCCACGTCCAGGCCTCCGGCAGCTGTGGGACTGCCCATCCACACCAACGCCAGGCGCTGGCGCGTGTAGCCCAGCATCCAGGCGGAAGAGGAGTCAGCCAGCGTGCCGGCTTTGAAGGCGGCGGGAACTCCAATATCCACAGCGCGCGCGTCGTACACCTGAGCTTGGCCGGAAGATTCGCTCAACATGGAATGCGCCAGGTAGGCGATGGGTGCGCTGACCACCACCTGGCTGGTCGGCTGCATCCCTTCCCATACCAGGCTGTTGTTCGCGTCCAGCACGGCTTTGACCGTGATGGGCGTCAGCGCATCGCTGCCTTTCGCGCGCCAGCCTGTCTGTATGCCGCCGTTGTCGAACACGGCGTACGCCAGTGCCAGCTGCAGCGGAGACTGCGCGCCGCCCGCGTAGAGCACATCCAGCGGGTTGTCTGATTCAACCAGCCCGTTCAGGCCGAAGGCGCGCGCCAGGTTCGACACATTTTGCGCCCCGCTCTGCTCCAGCAGCTGCGCCACGGGATTCAGCGCGTCGCCCTGGACAGCTGCGCGCAGACGCACGGGGCCCTTGTACTCGTCATCGTCCATCAGACGCGGGCTGATGCTCTCTGGCAGCCGGCTGGGAACATCCCAAACCAGCGATGCCGGTGAGAGACCGCGCGCGAAACCTGCCACTGCCACGAATGGCGCAAGCAGCGAGCCGGGGTCGTGATCCTGCAGGCTGCCCTCAACACTTCTGAGAGTGCTGTCGCCTGTCAGCGCCAGCACCTCGCTGCTGAACGGGTCAAGCACCAGTGCCGAAGCGGACAGGTCGGAAGGCAGCGGTTCGCGCAGACCGATGTACACCGGCAGGTACTGCTGGGCGGTGCAGCTTGCACCGCCGGGCAGATCGGGAGTGAACGGCTTGAGCTGCATGCGCGCCAGCTGTGCCTGGACCGCGCAGGCTGTCTGCGTTTGCAGCTCGGCGTCGATGGTCGTGACGACGATCAACCCGCCGCGCGCCAGGCGCTGCGAGCCGAAAACCGCCTCCAGCTGCCGCAGGATGATCCGAACGACGGCTGGCAGGGGATAATCGACCTGAGACGGGTCGGTGTTCAGTTCGATCTCCTGCGCAAGCGAGACGTTCGCTTGCTCCGCCTGGATCACACCGGAGACGATCAGGTCCTCCAGCACCGGCTGCATCAGATCCAGCGGCTTGGTGCTGGCATCCAGCGGGTTGAGCGCGGGGGTGCGCAGCAGCGCGGTGAGGAAGGCAGACTCTCCCAGAGTCAGGGCGCTGGCAGGTTTTCCCAGGTAAAGACGCGCGGCAGCCTCAGCACCGAACGCGCCGTGACCAAAATCCGCGCTGTTGAGGAACCATTCCAGAACCCTGGCACGCCCGTATTCCAGCGTGATCTGCCGCGCCAGGATGCTCGCCCGCCAGGCCTTGCGCGGGTTGGGCTCCTCCTGCCACAGCAGCAGGTCGCTGACCAGGCGCTCGGCGATGGTGTGCGGGGAGGGATCATCTGTAGTATTGATCTCGTACCCTGGGCTCTGCCAGTAATCCGGTTGCAGCGCGGTGACCACCGCTGTCACCAGGTAGGGGCTGATGGCTTCATCCTCCGCCGGGTCGATGGGCAGGAAGCGCCGCTTCACACCCTGCGGCTGCAGCACTGCCAGTAGAACCTTGCCGCTGCGGTCGGTAAAGCGCGTCGGCTCAAGCAGCAGACCATCCGTGGGATCCAGCAGCAGAGGCAGCATTTCATGCGCAGGCAGGTCGCTGGTGATGGACGCATAGACGAACGCCAGGACGATCGCACCGGCGAAGAAAACCACGCACAGCAGCGCGGCCAATCCCAGCAGCAGTCTGCGCCAGCGCGCCAGCGCGCCATGCTCCTGTTTGTGCTTGCGCGCCTGTCGTTTGTTGAGAATGCGGGCGATTGTCAGCAGGCTTTTGGACATGTCATTGAGTGGGAGTTGGTGAAAGGGTGTCGCTGGGCGTGCGGGTGACGGTCGGGGTGCGCGTGATCGTCGGCGTCCTGGTCACTGTGGGGGTTCGGGTCACCGTGGGAGTTCTGGTGGGGGTACCGGTTTTGGTGGGGGTAGGGGTGCTCGTCTCGGTGGGGCGGGTGAGGATCTCGATGTGCTCCTCAGCGGTCTCGCGCCAGATGGCGGGAACGGATTCTTCGGGCAGCGCCAGCAGCTTTCTCCAGTCGAGCACGGCGGCGCTGTTCTCCGCCAGCCCTTCCAGCGATAACGCGCGCCAGTAGTAAAGCTGCGCTTTCTCCTGGCTGGTCCTCGCCAGCCGTTCGGTGCGGTTGAGGAAATGGATGTAGGCATTGCCGTATTGTCCAAGTATCAGGTAAGCCCTGCCGATGCCCAGGCTGCCTTCAAAGGTGTTTTGCAGCGATACGGCCTGCTCGTAATCATCCAGGGCATTTTCTCCGTCATTGATGCTCAAGTACACAGCGCCGCGCTGCAGGTAGGTCTCCATGTTCTCGGGGTCGATCGAAACAGCCTTACCGAAAGCCATTTCAGCTTCCTGCAAATCGCCGATGGAGGCGTAGGCTTTTCCCAGCAGGATGAACCCCAACGGATCGGAAGTGGCGTAGGCGGTGTAGGTTTCCAGCGGAACGATGGAATCCGGAATGCTGCCGTTGGACTGTTCCAGCTCCCCGATCAGGCGGTAGGAAAGCAGCAGGGTGATGTCCAGCTGCTGTGCCAGGCGGGCTTCTTCCAGCGCTTTGACCGTGTCGCCCTGGCTGAAGTAGGCTGTAGACCGGTAGTAAGCCACCAGGGGTGAACCGGGCAGCAGCAGCGCGGCTCGGTCCAGATCTTCCATGGCGGGCTCGGCGCTGCCAAAGACAGCCTGCAACGCGCCGCGCATCAGGTAAGCCTCGCCCAGACCATTGTCCAGACGGATGGCCTCATCCAGGTCTTCGATGGCGTTTTCCCAATCAGCGTTGTTCTGTTCGTAGCGCGTGCGCGCTCTGCCCAGGTAGGCGGGAGCAAACTCAGGTGCATCCTTGATCAAGTTGTCGAAAGTGGTCCCGGCAGCACGCAGGTCACCACTCTGGCGCTGTGCCTCGCCGATGATGTAGCGCACATCGAAAGCATCCTTCTCGGAGCTGAGCACCTGGTTCATGTAGCGAATGACCGTATCCCAGTCTCCTTTTTGGTAGGCGGAGATGCCGGCGGTGTACGCGCCCAGGATGGGGTGCGGGGTTTCCATGTAGAGGGGTGTGGCGGTGTAGGTGGCCTCCAGCAGCATCCACAGTGGCAGTGGCTCATCCGGCTCGGAGGTAGGCTTGTTGGGGTCAGGTGAAGGGGTTAGAGAGGCCGTGGCGGTGGCACCGAACAGGCTGCTGAGGGTGGGGGCTGGCTTGAGCATCTTGATACCCTGCGAGACGATGAGATATCCCAGTCCGCCGAGGCCGGCAATGATCAGGAATCCCGTCAGGATCTTGGGAAGTGCTTTACCCTTGGGTTTTTTGGGCGGCGGGGGCGGGGCGAACTTTTTCTTCCAGTCGCGGCGCAGCTTCTCCATGGGGATTGCCAGGGAGGGATCGGGAGGTGCGCCGCCGAACACCTGCATGCCGAAGCGCGCGGTGGTGTTGCTCGGGTCGATGCGCAGCGCCTCCTTGATGCAGTAGACACGTTCCTTGGGGCTCTCGACGATGGTGCTCATGCACAGCCAGCCCTGCAGGTTGTCGCGGTCCTCTTTGAGGAGCGAGGAAAGCAGCGCGCGCGCCTGGAGCTTGTCGCCCTGTTCGATGGCGTCGATCGCCTGGGTTAAACGTGTATCCTGATCGGGCATGGTTTTATTGTATATCAGGCGGAGAGGAAGGGCAAGCAGACGAAATTCATCAAAAATTAAACAGTTCTTTGGAAAACGCACAAAGAGCATGGATCACTGCTTCCCAAAGCGCGGAGAGGTTTTTAATGTTCAGGGAATGGAAATGGCTATAATCATTTTAACCGGGTGAACTTTGGTTAAAAGCCGGCCATGCTATGGTCTGGTTGATTGGTGCGGATCCGCAGCATGTGCTCAGCAGGTTTGGAACAAGGAGGCAATCCTGAAAATCAATCATCTGCTCATCCTTGCCGTCTGCGCTGGTTTTCTCTCGGGCTGCAACCTGCCCATCTCTGTGCCCTGCGGTGCGGGGTATCTGATCAGCGCGATCGACAGCGCCAATGCCACGCCCAATCTCACGACCCAGATTAACCTTTCCACGGGATGTGTCTATGAGCTCACGCAGGTCAACAACTCCGACTTTGGCAATTCCGGGCTGCCTTCCATCACGTCACCCATCAAGATCCATGGGAATGGAGCCGTCATCCAGAGGAAAACGGATGTGGAGGAAAAGTTCCGACTGTTCTACGTAAGCCACAATGGCAGCCTGGACATCAGCGATGTGACGCTGACCGGGGGGATTGGCAACAATTACGACGATCCCGATGACGTGGCGACCAACTCGGGCGGAGCGATCCTCAACCGCGGCGTGCTTGGCGTGGAGAATGCCGTGATCCGGGAGAATACCGCCCGCGAAGGTGGGGGTATCTTCAACGCCGGAAGCATGACCCTGAAGAACGTCAGCGTGGATTCCAATCATGATTATTTTGGACTGCCGGGAGGCGCGGGATTGTACAACATGGGCACCGGCAGCGCCGAGAATTCCACCTTCAGCGCCAACGGTTTCCCTGAGCTCAAGGACGGGATTTTTAATGTTGGGACTCTGACGCTGACCAACTGCACTGTCAGCCATAATGGCTTCAGCGGCATCGATAACGAGGGCGATTTGTACCTCAATCATGTCACCATCGCCTTCAACCGCGGGGTGGCCGTGGGTTCCTGCGGTCACATGTACATCACCAACTCGATCATCGCCCAGCCTCCCGGTACCGGCGGCTGCGGATGCAACACGGTCCATCCGCTGCACCCCAATCTGGACACGACCGGAAGTTGCGGGGGCACGCTGGTGGATATTGGCGCGCTCCACCTTGGACCGCTTGCAAATAATGGTGGATACACCCAGACCCACGCCCTGCTGCCGGGCAGCGCGGCGATTGACATCGTTGTGCGCGAGTGCCTGCCGACCGATCAGCGTGGGATCTCACGTTCCTACGGCCCGCAGTGCGATGCCGGCGCTTACGAGTACTCCGGGGAGGTCATGCCGCAAGCCGGCGGGCAGGAAACTCCATCCCCAACGCTGACCTTCCAACCCTGTGTGTTTACTGCCAGGGTCAACCTGAACTGCCGCTCAAGCCCCGGCGTGAGCGTGTACCCGGTGGTGGACGTGCTGGCGGCGGGTGTGAGCGCTGTGGTCATCGGGCAGAGCGCGGACGGGCAGTTCCTGTACGTGGCGGGACCGAACTACGGCGCGATCTGTGCCCTTCCCCTGGATGAGCGCTACGGGGAGGCGACCGGCGATTGCGGGTTGCTGCCGGTGTTCACGCCGGTGCCAACACCCATGCAACCCGCGCAGGAGCCCGGGGAATCACCTGTGACGATTGACTGCGCCAACCTGGGGCAGGAGGACTGCCTGGCGCATCCTCAGCAGTGCCAGTGGGTGCTGCCTTCCCCCACGACCGGGAAAGGAATCTGCCAACCGATCAACCTGTCGCCGTAGAGGTTCCTTATCGGGGATGACTGTCAAAAAGGGAAAAAATAGAAGGAAAAAGATCAGCCAGGCTGGTAACGCATGATTGAATTCTCTCCAAGTATATGATTACTGCCACGGTACCGAAGGGGGAAAGAAAAAATTTGCTAATTGATCCAATGATGCGTTAAGATATAATTAGAATATATATTCTATAACCGAGCTGATTGTTATCACGGAACACAGTAAGAGAATCAGGTTTTGTATCGCATGTTGGGAAAAAAGAGAGATGGATCGAGAAAATATATCAACAATAGTATCAAAAAGTGATATCATATGAATTCAAAACAGAAAACCACACTAAACCGTGTCTTTCAAGATCCTGTACGACCAGATATTCTCTGGAGCGACATTGAAAGATTATTGTTCGCATTGGGCGCTGAGATCAGCGCCGGGCAGGGCAGTCGGGTCAGGATATATCTGAATGGTGTTCGGGCGATCTTTCATCGTCCACATCCCGAAAGGGTGGCTGGCAAAGGAGCTGTGAAAAGTGTGAGAGGTTTTCTGCTGGAAGCGGGTGTTGAAGCATCTGGAGGTAAAAAATGAAAGCAATGTCTTACAAGGGGTATCACGCCAACTTTGAGTACGATGATGAAACAAAACTGTTCCATGGCGAGGTTATCGATCTTAAGGATGTGATCACGTTCCAGGGTTTATCGGTCGAAGAGTTGGAGCGAGAATTCCACGAGTCAGTGGATGATTACCTGTTTTTTTGCGCTGAACGAGGCGAGGAGCCTGAACGCCCATTCTCAGGAAAGCTGATCGTTCGCATGCAGCCGGAACTGCACCGCAGGGTGAGTCTTAAAGCACGCCAGATCAAAAAAAGTGTCAATCAATACATTAATGATGTTCTGCGGCAGCATGTTAGTGATTGAGCAGGCGGAATTTTTTATGTTATGTGATTTCCAGGAATATTTCGGCTGTTGAATAGTATCCTTCAAGTCTCACCCCGTTGTTTTGATGTAGATCTACCCCATTAGTCATTTCAAACACCTGGATTTGTGAGTGTGGATCACGAAATTCTAGGCAAGCTAGAGGAAACGATGCTATATTTAAACCAGAATTACCAGAATCCCTACTCTCCCAGGTGAGAATGTTGGTCGTCTTTTTTCGATTGGAGTTTTGGTAATATTCTTACGGAAAGGACCTCCAGGAGAATGATGAAACGAATAGGTTTGAATCATAGGGATAAAACACACACCTTGATCATCCTTGCCATGGCACCCCTGATCGTTTTGGGATGCATGGCGACAGATATGTTGGACGCAGTTTCAACCCCTGAGGTTAAGATTATTTCTCCAATTAATCCATCCACGGTCGAACAGGGCACAACGGTCGAATTATCCGTGTCCATGGTTGACACGATAAAACCCAGGGATGTCATCTGGAGCTCTTCGTTGGACGGCTGGCTTGGAAAGGGTCACAGAATCGAGGTTTCGGATCTGTCGATCGGGATTCATCGCATCCTTGTGACTGTCATAGATTCCGGTAATATGTACAGACCCCGACAAACGCTCACGGACAGTGTTAGTCTCGAGGTCGTGGAAAAGAAAGCAACACAAACCGATATTCTTACTACCTCATTTGATATCCACCAATGCAATGCCAGCGCAGCCATCAGCGAGGTCGTTACCCTGGACAAGGATAGTGCGAGTTCGGTAGGGCGTAACTGTACTTTCACTATCCAGGCTACCAACAATTCGGATCAGAAGGTGCGTTTCTATCACTATGCTACATCCGAAAAAAACGATCAATCCATGTCCCAAACATGGTTGATGGCGGATATCATGCCCGGAGAAACGAAGATGGTGGGCGGATGGGGCGTTTACTGGGTTGATGGTCGATGGAGCTACATCTTGATCGATAAGTTGATGGCAATTTATGTCAACGAGGATTGCCTGGAAAACATCGATTACAACGACGAAGCTGCGTACGAAGACCTATTTGCCTGGGAGATACAAACCTACTGCGCACCTTGAATACGGCAGTTCGCAAATTTCAATTCGCGTAGAACAACTCCTAAATGTAAAAAAACCGCGAAACAACCTTGCCCCAAAAAAACTTGATCGAAAAAGAAAACCAACGGTGAGAAAAAGCCAGGTGGGCGTTTGTTATAATCTTCCTATGACCTTCAAAAGGATCCCGGTGTCTCTGCTCCTGGTGCTGTTGATGATGCTTGCCTGTACTGCTGAGAAGATCCCCGCCCCGGCAGACACCTCTGTGCCGCAGAGCGTGACGCTCGTTCCCTATACCTCACCGACGGTCACGGCGACGCAGACACAGGCGCCGACCGATCCCGATACGCAGCCCACCTCCACACCCACCCCCCGCGTGTACACCGTCAAGGCGGGCGATACCATGTCCGGCATTGCCTTCACCTACGGCATCGACCTCAACGCGCTGCTGGCAGCCAACCCGGACGCCAACCCATACGCGCTTGAGCCGGGTATGACGCTGCTGCTGCCGGCGACAGATCCCAACTTCAGGCAAACCCCCACACTGCCCCAGCCCACCCCCGTGGGGGTAATCCTGGCGCGCGTGGACTGTTTCGCGCAAATCGATGCCAGCCTGTGGTGCTTCGTGAAGGCGGAAAACCCCAACCCTGAAGCTGTGGAGAACATCACGGCGCAGGTCTGCCTGACGGATGAGGCTGGTCAGCGCCGCTGCCAGACCGCCATCCCTATCATTGATCTGCTGCCGGCGGGTGGAAGCATGGCGCTCAGCACGCGCTTTGACCCACCTGACGCGGTATTTGCGCGCGTGGAAGCGCAGCTGCTGAGCGCGGTCAGGGTGGTCAGCGCTGAGACGCGCTATATCAACCTTGAGCTGAGTGTTGTCGAAAGCGAGCCTGCGGACGACGGGTTAAGCGTGCATGTGAGCGGGTCCATCCGCAACATATCAGGGCAGACGGCATCCGCTGCCTGGGTGGCGGTTGTGGCGGTAGACGCGCAGGAACGCATCGTAGGGGTGAGAAGATGGGAGGGGGCAGATGCTCTGGCGCCTGGGGAGAGCACCCAGTTCAGTCTTACCGTCTACAGCAGCGCCGGCACCATCAGCCGCGTGGACATCCTCACGCAGGCCTGGCCCTAGATCAGTTGTTCCAGATCAGATAGGTCTCTTCAGCGCAGATCGGCTCGTCCGAAGGCACGTTCAGGCACACCTCGTAAAGGATGATGGATCCATTGGGGGTGCCGGTGCGCGGCGGCACCATCACACTGCTGGCACCATCCAGGCTGGTTGGAGGCATGTGCACGCTGTAGGTGGATTTGTCGGGGTAGAACACCGTCAGGATGGCCTCCACGTTTGAAAGCCCCTGCTGTGTTTCGGCGTTGAGCAGGACCAGGTTGATCTGCTGGGTGGCGTCGGTGGTCACGCTGGCGTACGATTCGGAAAGCTGCAGCACCACGGAGGATGGTCTCAATTTATAACCGGGGGCGTTCAACCGCTCGGCAACCCAGGCCTGGTACTCCACGCCCAGCTCGACCATGCGCACCAGGCTGCCGCTGGTGGACTGGCTCATGTAATCCAGGCAGTAGTTCGTGAAGCACTGGCGGTAGATCCCGCCGCCGTTATCCACCGCTTCGGAGATGGGCAATCCTGAGACCTCGTAACCGCCGTGCAGGCGGACGAAGTTGTCAAAAGCGATGGGCACGTGGTAACCCAGGTTACCGCTGGTGGGGATGAAGACCACGCCGTCAGACTCGCCGTACATCTCGGGGTGAGGCGCGCTGGCGCTCTTCTCCAGCAGCAGGGAAAGCGGTCGCAGGGAGGCCAGCGCGGGCTGATCGGGCGGGGCGGAGATGGCTACATGGCGGAATACCTGTTCCCAATTTCCTTCAGTATTCATGAATGGTTCACCCAGGGCGTCGCCAAAAGCAGGAATGCCGTTAAAGCTGTACAGCGCGCTGAGGAAGGGCTGGGTGTAGCTGGGAAGCGCGAGGGTCACCTGGCTTTCAGCGCTGGCGGGGTACACGCACCCTGTGCCGCAGGCGTACACGCCGTAAGAGAGCAGGTGCACGACGCCCGGGGGATCGTTGAAACGGTGATAGAAGCCCACGTTATCGAAATACTGTTCCACCCGCTGGAGTGGCGTGTTCACGCGCGCCTGGGTCAGCGGTCTGCCCACGTAGCGTGCCCCGTAGAGCTGGTCATACAGGGGGACGAAATCGGTGTGGATGATATACCCATCTACCACGCGCTGGCCGGAGGGGGCTTCAATGCTGAGGGGCGCATCGGCGATACCCATGGCACCGCCCAGGGGATAGATGTTGAACTGGTCGATGATCGCGTTGTCCGGGTTGTGACACAACAGCGCGTTCTCGAGGTACTGACACTGCAGCTGGTTGTACTGGAAAAGGGGCGAGATGGCTGGCCCAAGGATCGCTTCACTGCCGAGCAGGGCGTAGAACTCCGTGAACAGCGGGTCGAGGTCGAAGGTGGATATGGGGTTTTGCGCGGTTCCGGCGCAGGCTGCCAGCCAGATACCCGCAGCGAGCAGCACTGAAACGGCGTAGGCGAGAGGGAGCGGTTTTGGTTTCATGTAGGCAAACACCAACGGAAGACCCGCGTCTTCTGTTCTATGAGTATTATATAAGAGAATGAGGTATTGATTAGCGTGTGATTTTCACCCCTGACAGTATTAATAAAAAAGAAATCCGGGGCAAGTCCTGTCTGGAGGGAGATGGCTATTGCTGGTTGTATAATTCACCTATACTTTTTCTGGAGGAACCCATGAGTGAAGTCGTCATCATCGATGCCATTCGCACGCCCATCGGGGCGCTGGGAGGCACACTTGCCGCTGTTCGCCCGGACGACCTGGCAGCGCTGACGATCCGCGCGCTGCTGGAGCGCAATCCCATCGATCCTGCCCTCATCGAAGAGGTTTATCTGGGCTGCGCCAACCAGGCCGGTGAAGACAACCGCAACGTGGCGCGCATGGCGCTGCTGCTGGCAGGTCTGCCGGTGGGCGTGGGCGGCGTGACGATGAACCGGCTGTGCGCCTCCGGGTTGAACGCTGTCAACCAGGCAGCCCGCGCCATCAAGGCGGGAGAGGGGGATGTATTCATCGCCGGGGGCGTGGAAGGCATGTCCCGCGCGCCGTACTCGATGCCCAAGGCCGAGGGGGCCTACCTGTTCGGTAACCTGACCGCCTATGACACCGCTCTGGGCTGGCGCTATCCCAATCCGCGCATGCAGGAGCTGTATGGAACGGAAAGCATGGGGGAGACCGCGGAGAACGTTGCCGACCAGTTCAAGATCACTCGCAAGGAGCAGGACGCTTTCGCGCTGCGCTCGCACCAGCGCGCCATCGCGGCCATCGATTCGGGCAGGTTTGCCGAGGAGATCGTGCCGGTCAGCGTTCCGCAGCGCAGGGGTGAGGCGGTGGTGGTGGCCGTGGACGAGCGTCCGCGGCGGGACACGTCGCTGGAATCGCTGGCGAGGCTCAAACCTGCTTTTCGGCGTGAAGGCGGCACGGTCACGGCGGGGAATTCATCCGGATTGAACGACGGGGCGGCCGCGCTGCTGCTGATGAGCGCTGCGAAGGCGGGAGAGCTGGGGCTCAAGGTGCTGGCACGCTGGGTGGGATCGGCATGCGCTGGCGTCGAGCCGCGCACGATGGGGCTGGGACCCATTCCGGCGGTGCAGAAGCTGCTGAAGCGCACGGATATGTCAATTGAAGACTTTGGACTGATCGAGCTGAATGAGGCGTTTGCTGCCCAGTCGCTGGCAGTGATGCGCCAGCTGGGCATGGATGAGAAAATCACCAATGTCAACGGAGGCGCCATTGCGCTGGGACACCCGTTGGGTTGTTCAGGGGCGCGCATCCTCACCACGCTGCTGCACGAGATGAAGCGCAGGGCGGGTGGAGAGACGAAGCCGTATTATGGTTTGGCAGCGCTGTGCGTGGGAGTCGGGCAGGGCGAAGCGACCATCGTGGAAATGATATAGCCACTCAAAGCAATTCCCTCCAGCTGGAGGGAATTGTTGTATGACGCATTTGACATTAGAACATATATTCTATATAATGATCTCGTGATAGATCAAACCGTGCGCCTTTCGCGCGAGAACTGGTTGGACACGATGTTGCGCGCGCCAGCCGGTCATTTGCTGCTGATTAACGCACCGCACGCCGGCATCGGGCTGTTGAGCGAACTGGCGGCGCGCCTGGCGTTGAAGGGTTCGGTACGCGTGCTGGACGGGGGCAACCGCTTCAACATCTACCCGGTGGCAAAAGCGCTGCGCCGCCGCACCGCGCGCATGGAGGAAGCCCTGGGGCGCATCACAATTTCACGGGCATTCACCTGCTACCAGCTGCAATCGCTGCTGGAAGAAACACCCGCAGAGGAGCCCCCCGCGCTGCTGGTGGACATGCTGGCGACCTTTCTGGATGAGAACGTGCCGTATGGAGAAGCCCTGCGGCTGCTTTCAGCCTGCCTGCCGCACCTGCGCCGCCTGGCTGAAAGCGCGATGCTGGTGATCAGCGTCAAGCCCATCCCGTCCATTGCAGCCTCGCGCGCACCGCTGCTGGCGCGCCTGGAAGCGGAGATGGATCAGATGTGGAAACTGGAGGATATACCAGCGGTGTGCTTGCAGCCGTCGCTGCTGGGAGATTGAGATGAGTCCAAGGGGAGAAGTACTTTGATAAATTGCAAGGGCGGACCCACAGGTCCGCCCGCATGTTGCTTGAGCCATACCGGCGCGAGAAGTCGTGCGCCGTCAATTATTTCTTCAAGAGCAGATCCGCCAGGGCATCGATCTCGGGCAGGCTGGCCTGCTCCACCTGACCGGCGTCCGCCAGAGCGGTAATCTCAGGCACGATGGGAAGCCTGGCGAGCACATCCCCGCCGCAGGCAGATGCCACCTGGGCGGCGTTGCTGGGTCCGAAGATCTCGTGCTTGTTGCCCGTGTCGGGGCAGGTGTAATAGCTCATGTTCTCCACGACACCGACCACCGGTACTTTGAGCTGGGAGAGCATGGAGACGGCTTTCTTGACCACCATGGCAGACAGCTGCTGCGGCGAGGTGACCAGGATGACGCCGGTGATGGGCAAGGACTGCATCACCGTCAGGGCGGCGTCGGATGTGCCCGGGGGCATGTCCACGAGCAGGTAATCCAGCTTGCCCCACAGCACGTCTGTCCAGAACTGGGTGATGGCACCCGAGATCATCGGACCGCGCCAGATGATGGCGGCGTCCTCGTTCTCCACCAGCAGGTTGATCGACATGGCCTTTATGCCCAGCCCGGTGACCGGCGGCAGCAACCCCTGCTGACCCGAGCGGATGCCACCCGCGGGCAGACCGAAAAGGCGCGGGATGGAGGGTCCGGTCACGTCGGCATCCAGGATGCCCACGCGCTGGCACTTGTTCGCCAGGGCGGAGGCGAGCATGGCGGTGACGGTGGATTTTCCGACACCGCCCTTGCCGGACATGATGGCAATGATGTTGTCGATCTTGTTGAACTGGTTGATCTTGGGCAGGGGAACGCCGCTGGAACCCAGCACCTTCTTGCGCTCCTCCTCGGTCATGGCGCTCATGGTGATGTCCACATCCGTCACGCCTTCCACCGCTTGCACGGCTTTGAGCGCGTCAGCTTTAATGCGCTCCTTGAGCGGGCACCCCGGGATGGTCAGGGCAATGGTGAAGGAGACCTTGCCGCCCTCAGCGACCTGGATATCACGCACCATTTCCATTTCCACGATGCTCTTGTGGATCTCGGGATCCATGACGGTTTTTAGAATATTCAGAATATCATCA
Source organism: uncultured Anaerolineaceae bacterium (assembly GCA_964498605.1). Taxonomy (GTDB): domain Bacteria; phylum Chloroflexota; class Anaerolineae; order Anaerolineales; family Anaerolineaceae; genus JBGQAS01. Next base: position 23,827 of record CAZCHK010000010.1, read on the forward strand.
ACAGTTGGCATGCAATTCTCCCAATTGTAAAGTGGGCTTATTTTACCCTACCCGAAGAGGATGGATTGTTAATGGTTTATTAGTTAACGGCGAGGAAAACTTCACGAAAACCTTTTCACCTGTAGATGCATTGGTCATTCGCACCAGCGCACTGGCGCGCGCGTCGGAAAATGGCTCACGCAGACCTGTTTCGATTTCGCAAGGACTAATCCACGCACATGCCGCGCTGCAGGGGGTCGCCTTTCACGGGAACGCGCTCGATTGTTGTCACTTTTCCGTCAAACGTGACCAGCACTTCGATCGAGTACTCGTAATGGTCATTGCAGCCGCATAACTGGTACTTGAAAAGATTGACCTGCCAACCGTCGCCGACCTGCTCGACATGGGTGTCCTCCAGCACGCGCTGAAAATAATCCTGTGTCCAATCCACCTTCTGGCCATACAAGGCGTATAAACCAGTTGCCAGCAGCGCGTAGGAGAGGGCTTCATCAGGGGATTCGATCGGCGCGAAGGTTTCCTGCAGCGAGGCAGGCTGATCCAGATTCTTGTACTCGCCGTCTTTGTAGATGAGGAGGCTGTGGTAAATGGGCAGGGTGCAGCTGCTTTTGTACAGGCTCGGCAGGTCCTCCAAATCCTGACTGTAATCGGCTGTGATGGCGCATTCCGCCATGGGGTAAGCCGGAACCAACCCGCCCCACAGCGCATTTGGCGGTTTGACCGTCGAGCACACAGCAGCCAGGTTCTCGTCTAGCGCGGGATCCATGACAGGGAGAATCTCCACGGTCAGTTCGGGCACAGGATAATTGATGATCTTCATGAACAGCTTGTTGAAAACGCTGCAGCCTGAAAGAAGAACCGCGGTGATGAGGCTGATCAACAGCAATCGTTTCATGATATCCTCCTCTGTAGATTATTATGGATAGGCGAACGCGAGAAAAGTACCCGCGTGGAAAACCGCCAGATTTCCGCTGGGAACATCCACGCTGGCGAGCCAGCCCTGGCCATCGTCAGTGGTGAGTTGCACCAGCAGTGTTTCATTGTCAAGAAAACCCGCCGGCACGACCCTGACGGCTTCTGCATTGCTGAGCGTTTCGAAGAAGGAAGCGGGCAGCGTGTGCAGGATGGATCCGCTGCGTCCGGCGATCTTGATCAGGGTCGCGCTGCCCCCGGCTGTACCGACTGATGAAGCTTCCATCCACGCCAGCAACTGATCGTCCGGGGAGAAGACCACGTACCCGGCGCCCAGGTCCGAGGAGGCTTCCAGCGCCAGCGAGCGGTAGCTGCTGCGACCGGTGTCATGCACGCGCAGATCGAGATGGGAAGGATTGGTGGAGGCGTGCAGCGCCAGGGATGGAGAAAGCCCGCAGAACAGGCGCTCATCTCCCAGCACCTGCGCCAGCGTGCTGCTGGAAGCGTCGAAATAAACCAGGCCGCGCTGCAGCGGAATCAGCAGGTCAGGGTTTTGCGCTCCTTTGGGCGAGCGGGTGTAAAAGAACCCCAGCGCTTGCCCGTTCTCGGTGCTGACCCCCACCGGGGTGTACGCCATGCCGCCATCGTCCACCAGGATCACGTTCGCAGAAGGATTGGCGCGCATTTCCTCCAGCGTGCCGAAGAAGATGTTGTTCTGCACGTCGTTGCCCTTGAGCCAGATCGATTCGCTGACGACGAGGATGGGACGAGCCGGCGCGCCGGCCATGCGCAACGGGAAGTCAGACGCCTGATAAACCTGCAGGCCGTTGAAGCGGTTGACCACGACGGCTTTGCTGTCCTCGAACTCACCCACGTAGACAAGCGGTGGGAAGCCCTGGCCGGAGAAATTTCCCGCCAGGTGTACGCTGCCCGGCTGGAAAGCTGTGTCGGAAGGGGCGTCGAAGTTCAGCATGGTCTGCCCGTCCCAGCCTACTAGGGCGATGCCGGTTTGCGCGTCGTCCACCAGGACGCCGTAGGGCAGCTGGAGCGGAGATATAACTGTGGAAGTGGATGTGAGAGCAGGGGACGCGGTCGCGGAGGGAACGGGGAGCACTTCCGTTACCTGTGCAGCTTCAGCGGTCCCGCACGCGCACAGAACAACACAGCAGATCAACACCGACGCATACGATCTCATACGATCTTAATCATACATGAAATACCGCCCGGGGAATCCGGGCGGTTGCGGTTTCATGGGTAATAGAGTTCCAGGAACACACCTGAGCAGAAATAGGATAGCTCGCCGCTGCTGGTGTTGACTCTGACCAGGTGCGTGTCGCTCCATTCGTCCCGGCGTACCTGTACCAGCAGGGTTTCCGCGTCCAGGAATCCGACCGGCTCCACGCGTTGTGCCTGTCCACCGACAACGGCGTTGAACTGCGTGTCGGGGATGTCCCACAGGAGCGTGCCATCGTAGGAAGCGATTCTGATCCGGCTGGAGAAATCAGGCACTTCCGCCATCTGCCAGCCCTGCCCCTCCATCCAGGCAACGCGCGCGTTATCGGGAGAGAATACCAGTGACCCGGCACCGCGGTTGGAAGCGGGCAGCACCGGCAGGGAGAAGGCCTGTCCGCTATCGATGCCGGTGGCGATCAGGTCCTGATTGTTGATTGTTGTGTGAGCCACAAAGCTGCCGTCTGGTGAAAAACCGACCGGGTTGCGCGTGTCATCCAGTATCTGGTACACCGAGTTGCTCGAGACCTCGTAATAATAGAATCCCTTGCGCGGGGCAAAGACGATGTCTCCCCCGATGCCGTAAGCGGCCTTGGCGTAGAACACGCCTGCAGGGTACCCGTTGCCCGCCCTGACCCCCAGCGGATCAAACGCGAAGTAGTCCGCAGTGGCCTCGTAGTAGGTCGGAGAGTGCGCGCCAACCAGGGATGTGGTGGTGCCGATGTATACGGCGTTCCCCAGGCCGGCGTCATCGTACGTCGTCTCGACAAAAACGATGGCGTCCTCTCCGGGAGCGCATTTCAAGCGGTACAGATCATTGGATTCGCGCAGGAGTGCCATGCTGCCACCACGGTTGACCATCAAGGCGCGGTTTCCGCCGCTCCAGCTGAGAAATACCAGGGCCGTATCGATCTGCCCGGAAACCGGACCCGCCATGGCTGCCTCGCCCTGCGAAAAGCCGTATTCCGCGGGAGCCTGCAGTTCGGTGATGACCTGCCCGGCCGTGTTGTACAGCGTGATGCCGTACTGGTCACCCGTATCAACCAGCGCGCCGGCAGGCAGGTAGGGATTACCGCTCACCACCGGCTGATCCTTCTCCTGAGCGGGTAGTTCCGGTTCGGTTTCGGGTGTTGACTGAGCGGTGTTGATGTTGATCGGGATGCCGCCAAGATCAATGCTGCACGCCAGGGTGATAAAGGCGATTAAGCCAATGATTATGGTGGTGACTGATCGATTGTTCATCTCTCCTCCAGAAAATTAGTATTACATTACCTTGCAATTTAATTGTAATTCCATTCGCACGTCAGGTCATCAGGGTTCAACCCAGGAAACTGGTTGGATGGCATACACCAGGATCCTTTCGCCTCCTGCCATGAAGAAAAGTCCATCGGGTGAAAACGCGAAAGCATCTCCCACGGGAGGGCGTAAGATGCCGACGAGTTCCCAGGTGGCAGTGCGCCAGAAACGGTATTCACCCGAATGGGAAATTTTGTAGCTTGAAATTTTTGAGGTTACAAATAGCGAACCATTGGGTGAGAAGGCTGGAATATCCCCATCTGTTGAGCGTAGCACGATCGAAAAATCCTGTGTGTTCCACACGACCACCCCTTCCGGAGAGTTGAAGGCAAGGAATCTGCCATCCGGGGAAAAAACCGGGTATAACAACATACCAAATTCATCCGTTTTATAGATCAATTCACCCCGTGGAATACTCCAAAGATAAAAACCCGACCCGGTCCCTGCCGCCAGAAGTCCTGAATCGGGTGAAAAGGCGCTGGATTTGAAATAGACCGGTCCAGCCTCGCCAGAGGGTAAAAGCTCAACGACAATGAAATTATTGGAGGTGTCCCGGATAGTAACGATGTTCTTGCCTGTGAAGGACTGCAACATGCCATCTCGCGAAAATGCGGACGGCGCGCAGGAATAAGCGCCGCAGGACGTTTCACTAAAATCAGAAAGGTTATAGAGGAGCACACCATTTGAATAAACGATCTTGCCATCGGGAGAGAAAAGCAGACTGGAAATTTGACCAAACGAGCTTGAACCGCCGTTGAAGCTGCCGAGCCATTCGCCACTGCGCGCATTTCTGATCTGCCCTCCCAGGTAGTTGCCCGTGGCGATGGTGTCGCCTGAAGGAGAAAATATTAGACTGTCACCCGAAAGGTAAAAATCATTTGGCATCAACGAAAGTTGTTCACCGGTATGTGTATCCCAGACGCCCAGGCTCCAATCCCCGTTAACGCATGCCAGCATGCTGCCTGAATTGGAGAATTCGCGATAAGACCAGAAATCATTCGACACGCCATTTTTAAGGTCGATCTGGAGAATGGTTCCATTCTCGCGGCTGAAGATCGCAGAACTGTAAGACCATTGCGCCCCATCAGGGGACAACTTCTTATATTGCGTGGGCTGGCAGTCGATTGGAGACAGAATCAAATCTGTGTTGATTTGCCAAAAACAGCTTTCTTTTCTGCCGGTCAGGACAACGGTCCATTGGCGGCTTATCGAAAAACCGCCTGCGAAGGATCGGATCAGCGCTCCGGATTCCACTTCATAAAAACGCATGTCCAGCACGGGCTGGTTAAAATCCACTGTCGCGATCATTGATCCGTCAGGTGAAATGCTGACCAGTGAACGGGACGGTGTTTCAATGACCTGAAAGATGGAGAAATCTTTCGTGCGGAAAACCGTCACGATCCCGGTCGTGTTATCCATTACAGCAAAACGGCTTTGGTCGAGTGAGACGCGCAAATCACGCCCAGCGAAGTCGATCGATCGCACATGCATACCATCGCTGACGCACAGAACATGAATAGCGCTTCCATTCGTTTCCGAAAAGGTATCTCCCCCATAGATGCCGATAAAATACTCATTGCCAAGGAATTGACCTTCGCTGATACCGGGCAACGAGACGACTCTAGTGCCGGTCAATGGATCAAAGACGTGCACACCCGAGGTGGTTGGAATAGCGAGAAGGCTGTCATCCGGCGACCAGGCGAAATCAGCTGTTAGCATTCCCAATCCCCATTCACCTACCAGAGAGAGCCCTTCCCAGTTGACGGATGAGATCACGCTTCCCTGGGGAAGAGGTGTGCCAATGGAAACGGGCAGTTTAGGAAGAGGGGTGGCGGTTGGCAGCGATGTTTGGGTGGAAATGGTTGCTGAAGGGAGGGAAGAGGTTGGAAGCGGCTGTGTAAAAGAAGAATTGGGTGAACCTACCGATGATGTCGAGCAGGCATTGAGCAATACACCAAGCAACATTGCAAAAACCCGATACAAGGTGGGCGAGTTGGCTGCGGAGCGGTGAATGACGGGTGCCGCCAGGAATTTGGAGGAGGATGACCGGATGTCTTTCACTTTTTTGAAATTCTCTGCTCCCAGGCGTGCTGCACGCCCCAGATTGCAAGCGGACGCATGTAGGCCAGCGAGCGGTAGTTACCGCTGGCGACCCAGGCTTCGGGGGTGGCGAACCAGTATCCCTTGCGCTCCCAGCCGGTCAGGTAGATGCCGCGGGCGGTCTCGAAGGCCTCTTTGACCATGCCTTGCTGAATCATCGCGGCAGCCAGAGCGTACGTGGTGCCGGTCCACACCTCCACGGACTGGATGTTGGTCCTGTCGGGGGAACCGTCCGGGCGGATGCCGTTTACCGCGCCCATCTCGCCGCCCCCAAACATTCTGACGTTGCGCTTGAAAATGGCCTTGAGGGCTGAGCGGATGTGCCCCTGCGGCACGAGCGGGGGCAGGTTGCTCATATCCGCGAACCACTGCCCGCACAGCTGGTCGGCCATGACGCTGTCGTGCTGGGGACTGGCGGATGAATCGTAGTTGAAGTACTCGCCGTTCCACAGTTTGTCTATGTAGGCCTGGCGCGCTCCGGCAAAGTGCTTTGTGTAGCGCTCAACCTCGGCGGATTTATGCAAAAGGCGGGAGATACCGGCCATGGCCGCAAGGGTTGCCAGCCACAATCCGCCGGTGTACGCGCTGGGTCCAGTGACGGTCCAGGTGTCGTAGGTCTGGTCTGGAAAGGCGTCGTTCTCGATCAGCCCGTCGCCATCGCGGTCGAAAGCTGCGCTGCGGTCGAACGCCTGCTGGACGGCACCCCAGGTGTCCTTGAGCAGCTTGAGGTCCCGGGTCAGCACGGCGTCACGGTAAACCTGCAGGATGAATTTGGGGTTGAGGTCCTTCCAGATACCGCTGTCGTGCAGGGAGTAGCCGTTGACCAGGTGGAAGGGATCTTCGTCCGGCCAGCCGAGATCGTGGGGCACGGCGCCGATGGTCTTGCGCGGCCCCTTCTCGTTGGAAAAGTAGAACTCCTGGACCTGGGGATGTTCCAGCCCCACCGTGGCGGCAAAGTCGCGCGTGATGCTGGTCTGAATCCTCGGGAATAGCATCAGCATGGCGATAGAGGCGTAAAAATGCACATCGTAGGTGTTGACCATGCGGTATTCATGGCCTTCGAGGTAGCCAAAATGCCCCATCTTGTCGGGATCGGGCTTGCTGTCGGCGGGATAAACCCAGAAGGTGCCGCCTTCGCTGATGAAATACGTTTCATTAAATAACGTGTGTTTGTACCAATCGGGCAGATCCGGATCTGTAAGGACCGGGGATTGCCATGTTTCGATCGCTTTCTCCCAGTCCGGGTAGTGCGTCAGGGCGTCCTGCGCCATGCATGGAGCGGCGTCGCCTTTGCTGCCGTAGAAGACGGTGTAGCGCCGCAGCCAGGGCGTACCAAATCCGGAATGCACCACAGGCTGATCCCAGGCGAGGGCGAAAGGGATGACGCGTGTCTGGCCTGGTTGAAGCGTGCAGCTCACGGCAAGCGCCGCGCCGATGCTCTCACCGGGATCGGATGGATTCTCAATGTGCACCTCACTCAATTCACCGCACCGGGCGAAATCCTGCCATATGTCGCTGCCGTCACCGCTTGTTGCGAATTGATGGCAGCGGGTGATCTTGAGACCTGGTTCGGGTCGGACGGCGAGTGCAAAAGTGATGGGATCCTCGATCGTCTCGAAGGGCTCAGCCTTGCCCGATTCGGGGGGGCGGGTCCTGATCTGGCGGTGGAGGTGGTGCAGCGCCACGCCGCTGACTCTCTCCCTGCCGCTACCCAGGAAAAAGGCGCGGTTGGCGTGTCCGCCGGCCTTGTCGTTGGGGGTGCCCCAGCCGTTCTGGAAGGAGAACATCAGCGCCACGTCGGCCTTCTCACTACCGGTGTTCTCGATGGTCCATTCAAAGACAGCTTCCGGGAAGCTGCTTTCGCGGTAATTGTGGGGAATGAAGGGTGAAACCTGCTTGCAGGTGAGCTGGAGACCTGGCAGGGGCTCATCATAGGTTGTCCAGGCACGCGGAAAGAGGGCGTGGTAAGTGGCGCAGGCAGGATTGAGTCCCCAGTTCCAGGACGCGAGCGTGCCATCGGTGGGCTTGACCGGGCTGAGCGTGACCGCCTGGCCATCCCTGCCAGGGCGCCGGGAGAAGAGGGCGAACTGGTCGGCGGGTACATGGCTGTGGTGAATGATGCCTGGACGGATGGAGAAACGGTTGAAGTCACCGCGCCAGCCGCGCCCAATGCTTCCACCGCCGATGCCTCCCAGCGGAACGCCGGCGACTGGTCCGGGTTTGGCTGCATTGAGCACGTTCCAGGACTGCATGCCGGTGGAACGGTTGGCGCGCGCCATCTTCATCAGGCGGGTGACCAGGGGAATACTTTTGAGGGTGGTCTTGAAATCAAACATGCGGTTGGGAGCGCCGGGTCTTTCAAGCACAGCGTCCAGTTTACGCGTCCAGGTGGAGGCAGGAATGCTGGTCATGGTAATCTCCAGATGAATGAGGGTGTGAATCAATTATACGTTGGATAGCGAAAATTTCGACAGGGACAGAGAGTTCGCTGCAGGCATTCAGGAGGAGGAGGAAAGGGGATCGGACCGTGAAAGCGATCATGGCTCAATCCCCGAACAATTCACTTCAATCTGGTGAAATTGATCCCACCCTGCAAAATCCTTTGCAGGGTGGGGCGAATTGACCAGTCATGAGCATCACCAAAGCGGAAGGTTAATTTCCTTACACTTCATCCGGGCGGATCTCCCTGCTCTCCGCCGAGGAGCGCAGGGCTGCCAGGGCGAACTGCAGCACAGCTTTGCCTGTGGGGCCGTCCAGGCGGGGCTGTTTTCCCTGCTGCAGTTTTTCGATGCAGTCGCGCGTGGCGGCGATGAAGGAGTCGTGCCACTCCACGCCTGCCACCGGGATGGGGGTGGTCTTGCCGTCCTTGAAGAGCATCAGCTCGGGCAGGTCGATGGTGCGCGCGGTGTAGCGGTTGATAAAGAGAATGCCCTTGTCGCCGACGATCTCGATGCGGTCGTCGTCGGCGTAGTACAGGGAGTCGATGCGCGTCTCGGGTGTGTGCTCGATGTCAAGCAGGCCGTAGCGTCGGGCGGCCTTGTACTGGAACATGATCGTGGCGGGGGCGTCGATGTTGACCAGACCGGCGGCTTCCCTGACCGGAGTCTTGTCGATCCAGGCGTACACCCGCTCCACGGGTCCGCCCAGGTAGTGGGCGATGGAAAAGAGGTGGTAGCCGTGATCGAACACCAGCGGTCCGCCTCCGCACTTCTTCTCGTCGAAGCGCCACAGCCAGGCGGAGAGGGGGACCACCCAGGACCTGCCGCCACCGCCGGTGGACACGTGCAGGCGGATGGCGCGGATGTCACCGATCTCGCCAGCATCGATCAGTTGTTTAGCTTTCACCGCCGGTTCGTAGTAGACGAAGTTCTCATACACACGCAGCATCACGCCGCTCTTTTGAGCGGCTGCGATCATCTGGTCTGCTTCCTGCACCGAGCATGCCATTGGTTTTTGCACGGAGACGTGCTTGCCCGCCTGGCAGGCTTCCACGGTCATGGAGCAGTGCAGGTGATGCGGGGTGAGCAGTTCGACCAGTTGGATGTTCCTGTCTTCCAGCAGGGCGTGGTAATCGGTGAAGACCTTTTCAGCGCCCCAGGCCTTGGCCTTTTTTTGCGCCAGGGCTTTATTGGTGTCGCAGACGGCGGCGATGCGCGCGCCGGTGAAGTCCTGATATCCCATCTGGTGCAGGTCGGAAATACGCCCGCAGCCGATAATGGCAACTCGAATGGGTTCCATGGTTGTTCCCTGCCTCTATTTGGCTGCTGCCGCAGCGTCCATGGCTTCCAGCTTCTCGCGCACCACGGCGTGATTTTTTCGCGTGATGGGATATTTAACCAGGAAGGGGATGGCGATGAAGATGAACAACGCCGGGATCAGACCGAAGAACAGGCGGATTCCAAGAAGCGTGGGGGTTTGCTGGGGGATATTGGGGACGTACTTGAAACCGGTCAGGATCCACCCGACGGACGCTAAAGCCAGCGCTTCGGAGATCTTGGTCGCCAGACCCCACACACCGTAGTACATGCCGCTGCGCTGCTCACCGGTATCCAAGCGGTCGTAATCCGCCACATCCGCCACCATCGCCCAGGGGAAGATCCACTGCGAGGAAAACCCAAAGCCTGCCAGCGCGGCGATAACATAAATCAGGTTGTTCGGCCCGTGGGGCAGGAAGAAGGTCAGTATGACAGCAGATGCGCCAATGCCCGTGCCAATGGCATAGGCAGGTCCTTTATCCAGGCGCCGGCTGACCCACTGCCAGAAGGGCAGCGCGATGGTCACGCACACCAGCATCAAGCCCATGACGATGGTCGTTTCTGCTTTCATGAGCAGGTTGTACTCCAGGTAATACGCCATGAGCGTCTTGATGAAGGCGAAGGAAATGTTGACGACAAAGTAGACCACGCACAGCCACAGGAAGGGTTTGTTGCGCAGCGCCTTGCCCAGCGATTTAAAGGGATTTGCCTCAGGCACGACCTCGGTTTTGAGCTTGCGTTCCTTGATGCCCAGGGCGGAAAGGATCAGCGCCAGGGCAGCCAGCGCACCGTAGATAATGCCGATCCAGGCATAGCCGGTGCGCTGCAGGGCGAACATGCCCACGATCATGGGCGTCAAGGCGGCACCCACCAGGTAGGCAGGTACTGCCATGACCATGCGCACGGTGGTCAGGCTGCTGCGCTCGTCGTAATCATCGGTCAGCTCGGACGTGAGGGCGTAATACGGCACGTTGGTCAGCGTCCAGAGGGTATCGAAGAGGATGAACGTGGCAGCGATCCAGATGAACGCCAGGACTTTCTCGGCTGTGGGCACGAACCACAGCAGGGCGATGGAGATGCCCAGCGGAACGGCACCAAAGAGCATGTACACGCGTCTCTTGCCAAAACGCGACTTGGTGCGGTCTGTCATCCAGCCGAAGAGCGGATCGTTGACGGCGTCCCAGAACTTGCCGATGAGCAGGGCGTTGCCTGCCAGTGCCGGCAGGATCAGCGCGCCGTCGGTGTAGAACTTCATGAGGAAGAACTGGATGGCGGAATTGACCACTGCGTTGCCCAGGTCCCCGATGCCATAAAACACTTTGGTCTTTGCGGGAAGTTTGCCTTCTTGCCTTGCCTTTACCATGTGAACCTCCTTGATGTAGATCGTCTACGCGTCCAGCACAGCCCCCAGGCTGGCTTGCGAAACCAGTCCGCGATAAATATCCAGAAAGCCGCCCAGTTTTAATGGAACAGGTCTCTTCCATTGTCTGCGGCGCTGCTCCAACTCCCCAGGCGGGATAATCAAATCCAGTTTGCGGTTGGGGATGTCAATGGTGATTCTGTCACCATCACGCACCAGTGCGATCGGGCCCCCGGTGAAGGCTTCAGGGCAGACATGCCCCACGCACGGTCCGCGCGTGGCACCGGAGAATCTGCCGTCGGTGATGACCGCCACGGAGTCGTTCAAGCCCATGCCGGAGAGCAGGGCAGCCGGGATGGAAAGCTCGCGCATCCCGGGTCCCCCGCGCGGTCCTTCGTTGCGGATGACCAGCACGTCGCCGGGTTTGACCGCGCCACACTGCAGGGCGGCTTCCAGCGCCTCTTCGCTTTCAAATACGCGGGCGGGTCCGGTATGCGTCAGCATGGCAGGCGCGACGGCGCTCTGCTTGACGATCGCCCCATCCGGCGCCAGGCTGCCACGCAGGACGGCGATGCCACCTTCATGATTGAGGGGAGCTTCGAGGCTGTGCAGCACCTCTTGACGGATGACCTGCGCCTGATCGGTCCTCTGCTGAAGTGTTTCTCCGCTGACAGTGAGGGCATCAAGGTGAAGCAGCGCTGACAGTATCTTCAGCGCCGCCGGGATGCCGCCGGCTTCATCCATGTCGATCATGGTGAAAAGGGACGCTGGTTTGAATTTTCCAATCAGTGGGGTCTGCCGGCTCAAGCGGTCAAATTCATCCAGCGGGATGGAAAGGCCCAGTTCGTGCGCGATGGCGGGGATGTGCAGAGCAGCGTTGGTCGAACCGCCCAGCGCCAGCACCACGCGCATGGCGTTACGCAGGCTTTGCGGTGTGATGATCTGCCTGGCGGTGATGCCTTTGCTGACCAGGTCAAGCGCGAGTTTACCGCTATCCACGCACAACGCCTGCCTGTTGGGGTGCAGCGCGGGCAGTGTGGCGCAGCGCGGCAGGGTGAGACCCAGCACTTCAGCCACGCAGCTCATTGTGCTGGCCGTGCCCATGAAATTACACGCACCGGGACCGGGGCAGGCGTGGCATTCGATCTCGTAGAACTGCTCGGGGGTGATCTTTCCCGCTTTGAGCCTGCCCATGCCTTCCTTGACATCGCTGGTCATGACCGATTGACCGCCCGCCTCGCCGGATGCCATCGGCCCACCCAGCACGAACACGGTTGGCAGATCCAGCCGGGCGGCTGCCATGAGCATGCCGGGCACGATCTTATCGCAGGAGCACAGCATGACCAGGCCGTCGAAGCGGTTGGCGCGAGCCATCATTTCAACGGAGGCTGCCACGATTTCACGCATTGGCAGAATGGCGTGCATGCCCTCCCCCTGGGCGATGCCGTCGCAGGGGGCGATGGTGTTGAATTCAACCGGCGTACCGCCGGAGGCGCGCACACCCGACTTCACCCAATCCGCCAGCTGGCGCAGGTGAAAGTGACCCGGGCTGGTCTCGCCCCAGGAGTTGGCGATGCCGATCAAAGGTTGCGAGAAATCCCTGTCGCTGTACCCCATGGCCCGGTACAGCGCGCGGGGATAAGCGCCGTGCAGACCATTGAAAACCGCGTGCCGTTCCACCCTTACAGTCCGATCCTGTGGCGCAGCGCCTGGACATCGTCGCACCAGCAGCCAACGTTCCAGCGCCCGTAAACACCCATCCCGCCCAGGGGATCGGAGCCGAAGTAGACCGGCACGTGGACAAGAGACAGCCCGGGGTGCGCGGCAGCCTGCTCCAGCGCGTTGAGCAGGCTGTCCAGCGATCCACCGCCGTCCAGCGCGAGCAGGCCGGGGATGGAGGAGGCCCATTTTATGTAATCCACCTTGAGCGTGTTCCAGGTGGCGAAGCCCTCGCCGTACTGGTCCTTTTGCAGCCCGGTGATGGCGCCCATGCGTCCGTTATCCAGCAGCAAAATGCATCCGCGTGCGCCGTGCTCCACGCCGTCGATGATGACCTGCGGGTTCATGGTGAAGGACCCGTCGCCGGTGAAAGCCAGGGCGTAAAAGGGTTGGCTGGTGGCGGCGGAAGCCAGAAGTGCGGACACCGCGAAGCCCATGTAGGATGCTCCGGTCTCACTGAAGGTCTGCCGGGGATTTTCATCTTCAGCCAGCTGGAAGCCGTTCGCCTGGACATCTCCCGCGTCGAAGATGGCGGGGATGCCTTTGTCTCGAGCCCAGCGCGTGGCTGCGTAGACAACCGCGGGCTGAGTCAGTACCCTGGCTGAGTGGTATTCATCAAAAAGGACCGGCTGTTCCAGGCGCTTGTCCTTTTCGTTCTGCCAGGTTCGCTTGTTCTTGGCGCACAGCGCCAGCCAGGAGTCCTTGCCGTCAGGTTGGCCTGTCAGCAGGGTGTTCAGCTTTTCCAGCGTGAGCACGATGTCACCGACGAGCGGCAGGCTGTGACGGTAGTGGGTGGCGTCTTCGGGATCGGCGTTGATGTTGATGACGCGACGGGCGTTGGGGTAACCAGTGCGCGAGCAGTCCGACTGGCACACACCTCGCGTACCGATGGCAATGAGCAGGTCCGCCTGTTCCATGGCGGCATTACCGCACAGGGATCCTTTGGAACCCCCTACGCCCATATTCTGGGGATGACTGAATGGGATGCAGCCGCTGGCGATGGGGGTGTGCACCAGCACCGCTCCGCTCTTCTCAAGCAGCCTGAGCAGGGGCTTTGAGGCAAGACGCGCCCCGCCGCCGGCTTTGATCACAATCTTCTGAGATTCCTCGATCCAGCGGGAGGCGGTGGTGTAATCGCCCTCGGCTGCACCCATGCGCAGGAGTGGCGCTTCGGGCAGTTCATCCAGATTAAAGCCTGGCAGCCAGGACGCCTGGGTGTTCATTGGCAGCAGAAGGTAAAAGGGCCCCGGGCGGTAGGGGTGGTCGACCACGGCTGCGCCCTGCTGCAGCGCGGCGGGCAGGGCGGCCGGGGTGTGCAGGGTGTAAGCGCGTCCCATCGCTGAACAGAGCTGGTGAAACGCGCCCTGGCCGTGTTTGGGCACCTGCTGCATGTTGTAGCCCTCGTCCTCGGTGGTCTCATCGCCAAAGAGGTAGTACACCCCCAGGCCGTCGGAGGCAGGCACCAGCGAGGCTGCCAGCGCCTGCAGCGCGCCGGGACCGATGGAGGTGACCACGGCGGCTTTTTCACCGGTGATCCAGCGCAGCGCGGCGGCGGCGTGGGAGGCTTCGATCTCGGAGCGGGCGTCAATGACCTTGAGAGCGCCTGCCTGCTGGTAAATGCGCAGCACCTCGCCGATCTCGGTGGAGCCGTGCCCGAAGACGGAGAAGAACCGCGACACGCCCTGGCGCAGCAGTCCCAGGACAAGCGCTTCTGAAAGGGTCAGGTCAACTTGCCCCGCGAGCGCATGGTCACGTGCGAGGGCTTGCGCGCGGCTGAGACGTTGCTTGGTGAGTTCACCCGGGCTTGGTCTGGAATTGGACATGGCTTACTCCGCAAAAATTGGAAAGGATAAAGATCGTGTCAATACTATATAAGTGATTTGAAAGGGCGTCAAGTTGACACGCTTGACAATGACCGGATGAAATGCACTATCGATAATTCAGATATTCCCAATTTGGAAGTGTGTTTAGCAGCAAGCTAACTTTAAACATGAAAATCAGGTAAGAAAAGTATCAAACCACTTTCTTGTCGATCAACCCCTGTTTTTCTTCCGCGCTGAGAAAGGCAGCCTCGAGAGCGTTTTGCTGGGCTTGCCGAGTGAGCTCAGGCGTCAGGCCAGCTAAAACGGCTGCCACGTTGTACTCGAAGGGCAGATCAATGGCGCTGATGCCGGGGTCGTCGGTGTTGATGGTGGCGCACAGACCCTGCTCCAGGAAGTACTTGAGCGGGTGGGCGGCATAGGATGGCACGGTGCTGGTCTGCACGTTGCTGGTCAGGTTGGACTCGATGGGGATGTGGTGCTCGCGCAGGTAGTCGATGAGGGCAGGGTCCTTGACAGCGGAAACAGCATGCCCCAGGCGCTCGGCCTTGAGTTCGCGCAGCGCCTGCCAGATGGATTCCGGCCCGGATAGCTCACCGGCGTGGATGGTGAGGTGCCAGCCGACCTCCCGGACTTTGCGGCAGTGCTCGACGAACAGTTCGCCCGGGTAGTGCGCCTCGTCACCCGCCACATCCATGGCGGTGATGGCCTCCCTGTGGGCCAGGAGAGCGTCCATTTCCTTCCAGGCAGTCTCCGCGCCGTAGGTGCGGCTGAGGATGCCGATCAGGTTCGCGCGCACACCGAAGTCGCGCTGCCCGGCGCGCATGCCGTCCACGACAGCTTCGACCACGGCGGACGGGTCCAGGGAGTGCTTTTCCGCCATGAACCAGGGGGAAAAACGCAGCTCGATATAATCGATACCCTCGTTTCTGGCGTCCTCGACGTTCTCGTAAGCAATGCGCCGGCACACTTCCGGTGAGACCATGATGCTGGTGAGGGTCTGGAACTTCTTGAAGAAGGACAGCACGCCCGGTTCCGGTCCAGTGACGTGCACATGCGGTCGCAGCCCCTCGAGGGTTTTCGCGGGAAGCGGGATGTTGTGCTTGAGTCCCACGTCCAGGATGGTCTGCAGGCGCACGCTGCCATCCAGGTGGTGGTGCAGGTCAATCAAGGGGAGGCTTGGGTCGATCATGGCATCTCCTAAGGGTGAACTGGTATTATTTTATAGGAAAATGCCCGATATGGGGCAGCATGGTTTTCCTATGGACATACTTTTATGAACAAATCCTATTGGTAACTGCCGCGGATTCAGGCAGGACTATTTGCAGGGACGATCGTTTTCCGCCGGAACGTTTGATCCCTTAGATGGTTCCAGGGAGCGAATTGACGCGTGGATTCTCTCGCGCAGGCGGGACAGGCGGCGGGATCTGCGCGGGTTGACCTGGGAGGAGATCTCCCTGTAACGGTCTTCGACCATCGTCATGACCTTGTCCCAGGACATCGGTACACTCGTTTGGGCACGCGCACGCATGGCAGAGCGCTGCACATCGTTCATTTCGAATAAATAACGCTCGATTGCGCGGCCCAAATCAGCAGGATCGTCGCGGCAGACCAGGCCGTTGACGCCATCGCTGATGACCTCCGCCGGGGCAGTATTCTCGACGACCACGGAGGGCGTGCCCATCACGGCAGCTTCGCGCACAACCAGCCCTGAGGTGTCGTATAGAGAGGGGAAGATGAAAAGCGCAGCAGCCATGTACAGACCATCCAGCAGCTGCGGATCGCTGAGGTGGCCGGTGAAGACAACATTCTCAAGACCCAGCTTGCGCGCCTGCTTTTCGAGGTCCGCGCGGTGCCGCCCCTGACCGGCCAAGACAAGCTGGAAGCGCCGAGCGCGATCCTTGAGGAGGGCGGCGGTTTCCAGCACCCGGCGCAGGTTCTTCTTGTGGTCAATCTGGCCAACGTACAGCAGAATGGGGTCACGCCCAAGGTTGAAGTGCCTGCGGGCGGAGTCTTCCCAGGAAGGGTCGGGCGTGCGGATCTCGGTGCCGTTGGGCATGACGGTGATGTTGCCCTTGAAACCGTAGGAGCGCAGGGTGCAGGCAGCTTCCTCGCTGACCGTCCACACATCGTCACACAGGACGTAAAACTCGGCCACGAAGCGCGAGCCGACGGATGCCAGCAGGGCGCTGCGCGTCATGGTGAGGATGTCGTCGTAATACTTGGAGTGGAATGTGGCGACCAGCGGCGCCTTCCATTTCTGGGCCAGGCGGATGGCTTCAAAGCCGGAAGGGCCGGGATTGTGGGCATGGACGACATCCGGCCTGATATCAGCGATACGCTCCATGTAGTGCGGGTCAAATTGGGCGATCCCGGCGTTGTAGGCCGGGTTCTCAAGCACGCGGATGCTGAGGTAGTCGACCAGTTCGAAGGGATGCCCGCCGCGGTAACCGGTGTCCTTCATCGGCGCGATGACATAGCACTCGTGCCCGTGCTTCGGGAGAAGGCTGGCGTACTGATAAACCACCCGCCCCACCCCGTCCATGACCGGCAGGAATGAATCGCTGCATTCAAAAATTCGCATGTGAATCCTTTTCTTCAAGACGATTATCAGTCATCCACATGTAAAAAACAAGAGACAGAAAAAAGGCGGGAACTTATCCCGCCTTGGTTGTGAGAAATCTTACTACTTGATCCAGGCTGTCAGCAGGATGATCACACCGGCGGCAATGATGATCACCGCGCTCATGGCGTTCCATTCCAGGGGCGAAAGGATGAACCCTCCGACAGCCAGGATGATGAGGCCGATGATCAGTAGCATCTTGCTCTGCAGGTTGAAGCGGTTCTCGTTGTGGTGGCGCATGGCGAATGCGCTGATCACTCCTCCCATACCGCCAAGCAGGATGGGCAGGCTGTACCAGCGGAAGCCAAGTGTTTCGGTCAGGCTGATGTCCATGAGGTACTGCACCAGGAAACCCGCACCGACCAGCATGACGGCCACGCTGACCCAGATGCCCCAATCCGCCCAGCGCCGCAGGCGGGGATGATCGGCATCGTCCGCCACGGGCAGCGCTCCGAGGAACATGGAGAAGCCGGGTACGATCACCATCAGCGGCCACCATCTGTCCCAGGAGAGGGGGATCATGAAGATCGTCACCAGGGTCAAAAGCACCAGGGCTGAACCGATGTTGCTGAGTACGGCATGCGTGAGGCGGTTGCCCTTGTTGCGGAATTCGGACCAGGCGCTGGTGAGGGAAGCGAAGACGGGAATGAGGATGAAGAGCGCCCACCAGTTGTTCAGCTCATAGTTGAACTGCTGCAGCAGAAAGATCACGCCCAATCCGATCAGGATCACGCCGCCCCAGGGAAAATGGACCTTGTGCTTTTTTTGCACTGGTTTCACTGGAGGAGCGGGGGATTCGGGGCTGACAGGGGGTACAGATTCAGATGCCATAATTCTCCTTTTGTTTTCTCTTACTATATAGCGTAAAAGGGAGGAAAAGGTTGCGCGGGTGTCAATTTCAGCTCAGGCTCAGAAGGAATGGAATGTCTCCAATCACTTCCAGCCCTGCCACGCGGCCTGTCTGCTGCAGGATGATCCCTCCGGGGATGTATTCCAGGAGCACGTCCACGCGCGCCGACAGGCTTTCTCCCACGCGCCCGTTCATGTCCGAGACGCGCGGGGCGGCCAGGATGGCTGCGCTGGAACGGTGCAGCAGCAGGGAGAGACGGAAATGGCGATCCCTCACGATCCACTCGACCTGCTGGTCATCCACGCTCAGCTTTTCCACCCTGGCACCCGTATAGGTTGCAAAGCGGTACAGATGTCCCTGATGCAGCAGGCCGATGATGAAACCGCGGAAAGCCCGGCCGACCCAGGGGATGGTGGCAATGCTGGCAGTCAGCGAGGTACCCGGCTGGTCAAAGTGATTGCTTTGCGTCCAGACCCAGGCGGAGGGGAAAGATCTGCCCCAATCCTTTTCAATGTAACCTCGACCACCGTCGAAATTGACACTTTTCCCGTCCACGCGCAGCGACCCGCTGATGGCGTGGTCCAGGCTGACGATCCCGTGAAAGCATTCCATGAAAGGGATCCACGAGAACCACCCCATGATGCCGGGTGAGAAGAACGACGCAGGCCAGGCAGTCAGATTTGAAAAGATGATTTTTCCGCGGACCTCATGCTGTGCGTCTTGCAGGTTCAGATCAATCCCCCGGGATGAAAAAGTGCTTTTTCCGATGGAAATGTCAAACTTGCCTTCCTTGAACTGAAAGGCTTCCAGCGGCGAGGTGAAGACCTGTACGCTTTCTGCTCTGCCGTCGAAGACCTGCACAAAGCTGTGATTCCCTTGTTTTTCTTTACCGAGAAACACGCCCGGGATGATGGCAAAGCGCTGGCGCTCATCCCGGCTGACCAGCTTGATGTACCAGCCTTCAAAAAACGGCGGACGGGAAATGTTTCCGTGATACCCCTGCGGGGAGAGCGTGCGCTTGAGCCAGTTCATATTTCGATACCCTGTAAATGTATGATACAAGAATACCAAGACAAATACTATAAGATTTTTCTAAAAAGACAACAAACTGTGTCAGGACAGGATCATTAAGAAGATAATTCGAAAATGGAAGGGAAGCGCACGGGTCAGTTGAGCAGTCCCGCACCGACAGCCAGCTCCTGCATTTCCTGGGTGATCTTCTGGCGGCGGCCAGCCTGCAGCTCGAACATCAGCTCATCCGACAGCGCGTCGGCGTTCCTGGTCGCCTCCTCCATCAGCGAGTAGCGGGTTGAGCTTTCGGCGATAATCGAGCGCACGAAAGCAAGATAAACGCTCACGGAGAGGAGCTGGTTTTGAACGGCATCACTCAGTTCACCCAGGTCTCCATCGATGATGGGGATTGGCCAGGATGAATCCGCCCTGGCAGGCGGCAGGACGAACGGCAGGAGGGGGATTGTGGTCGGTTCGTTGGTGGTGATATTGTGGTTGACATTGTAGACCAGGATCAGTGAATCGAAATCGCCCCGGGTGAACTCTTCCAGCCACGACCTGGCAAGCGTGGATGTGTACAGGGAGGACGCTTTTTTCGGAAAGGAAACGGTTTCGTAACGGATATCAGCGGAAACAGCCGGCCGGATGAGGCGCGCGGTCAGAGAGCCGATGCAGCGAATGGACGGCGTCTGGCCCGCACGCAGCACGCGCTCAACCTGCTGGGATAACTCTCGGGCAAGCAGTTTGTTGAATTTGCCGCACAGACCCCTTTCTGATCCGATCACGACCAGCATGGTTTTTTGCTGCGGGCTTTTTGCCGCGGCTGGTTGTGCGAGCTCGGCGGAGGGGGGCAGGATCGACAGGAGCCTGGTGAGGCTGCTGATGTAATGCTCGCAATGGTGAATGACGCGCAGTGAACTGCGCCATGAGCTTAGCGAAATGGTGCGCAGCGCTTCGAGCAGCGGCTTGACGGATTCGATATTCTGCAGACGCGCCTGGACCGTTTCAATGGATACCGTCATGTCCTCAGATGATCTCCATGGTATCGATATCCCAGGTGAAGATGACCGTGCCGCCGATGGTGGCATCGGCCACGGAGATCTCGCTTTTGTCCTTGATCGATTTGCGACCCAGTGTGGATGGGCTGACATTCGCGCGGATGATCTGCTTCACTTTATCGACCTGGTCTTCTTCGACGACGAGAAAGACGCTGCGCTTGGTCTGGTGCATGGCCCCGCCGCGGCTTTCGTTGTAGGTGGCCGTGTACCCCTTGCGAGTCAGGTCATCCAGCACCTGTTCAACCTGGTTTTTTGGAACGACTGCCAGAAGCATCTTTTTCATGAGGCCTCAACAATTTCCGGGTTCCGTCTTTCGATCAACAGGGCAAGCGACGTTCGCAGCGCCTCCTCCAGGTCGGGGGACAATACCTTCTCCTGACCGAGCGTTCTGAGGAGATCCGCATGCTCGCGGTGCATGAAAGACAGCAACTCTTTTTCTTTTGAGTCAAAATCAGCGATCGGCACGTCATCGAAGTATTGATGCAGGACGGCGTACAGCAGAACGATCTGGTCGGTTTGCGGCATGGGCACATGCACGCCCTGGCGCAGTGCCTGCATGACGCGTTGCCCCTTCTCGATCTGCTGGCGCGTAGTCTCATCGGTCTCAGCTTTGAAGCGCGTGAACTGGATCACCTCTTCGTACTGGGAAAGTTCCAGCCTCAGGTTTCCCGCCACCTTGCGCATGGCGGGGGACTGCGCCGCGCCCCCCACGCGCGAAACGGATCTGCCGATATCGATGGCGGGGCGGTTGCCCGCGTTGAACTGGTTGGTGTCCAGGATGATCTGCCCGTCAGTGATGGAGATCAAATTTGTGGGAATGTAGGAGGACACATTACCGCGCTGGATTTCAGCGATGGGGAGGGCAGTGATGGAGCCGCCGCCGAATTCAGCGGACATTTTGCAGGCTCTTTCAAGCAAGCGCGCGTGAAGGTAGAAGATGTCCCCGGGATAGGCTTCGCGGCCGGGTGGGCGGCGCAGCAGAAGGCTCAGCTCACGGTAAGCATTGGCATGCTTGGATAGGTCGTCAAAGACGACCAGCACGTCATGGCCGAGCTCGTGCGCCTGGTATTCCGCGATCGAACATCCGCAGAATGGCGCCAGGTAGCGCAGCGCCGGGGGGTCATCCGGGCCGGCAGCCACGACCGTGGTGTAGTACATGGCGTCACGCGCTCGTAGCGTTTCGATCAACTCAAGCGTGGTGGATTTCTTCTGCCCGATCGAGACATAAATACAATCTACGTTTTGACCCTTCTGGCTGAGGATGGTATCGATGGCGATGGAGGTCTTTCCCGATTTTCGATCACCCAGGATCAGTTCACGCTGACCGCGGCCGATGGGGATGAGGGTATCGATGATCTTGATACCTGTATGCAGGGGGGTGTTCACCTTCGTGCGACTGATGATACCCGGGGCGTCGTTCTCCAAAGGGTAAAGATCGACCGGACGGATGGCAGGTTCATTGTCCAGCGGCACACCCAGGGCGTTCACCAATCTTCCCTGCAGATCAGGACCAACAGGGACGGTCAGCGCTTTTCCGGTTGCCATCACCAGGTCCCCTCCCAGGATGTCTTCATCCGAACCGAGCAGGATCACGTCAATGGAGTTGTGGCCGAGGTTTAGAACCATGCCCTGCAGCCCGGAGGGGAACTGTACCAGCTCGCCGATACCGATGCTAGGCAGACCTGATACGCGCGCCACCCCGTTACCGACCTGCATGACCGTGCCTACATCTTTGTAGGTGACCTTGCTTTTAAGCTGGATCGCGTTGCCGTGGATGATATCCAGCATCGTGGAGAGCTGATCCTGCTTCTGATCAAACAGCGATACTTCCTTCTTGCCAGCCTGCGACATGACCTGTTTGCAGTCAAGGCTGATCTTGAAATTCTTCTGGATGTATTGATTCAGCTCGCGTACAGTCTTCATTTCGGCTCTTTGAGTGCCAGGCGCTCTCTCAATTCGTCCGCCGCGATTTCCCGCAGCTGCTCCAGCTGTGAGTCGATCGAGTTGTCTATGCTCAGGTCGCCGATGCGCACGCGGCAGCCAGCTCCGAGATGGGACGCTTTATGCATTTTAAAATCCACGTTGCGGTCCGCCAGCGCGCTGAAAGCGCGGATGATGAGGCCCTGCTGTTCAATTGTTAATGGTATGGCCGTGTCGACATGCAGAACCGGGGTAGTCTCCTGCAGGGAGGCGCGGATCTCAGTCACGCGGGGCAGCTCTTCGCGGCCCAAACGCCAGATCTCCTCGACCAGCTGCTGCACAAGCTGGTTGTGGTAATTGGCAGGCACGGTGCGCGTAATGACCGAACGGCTGGTTTCGATGACCTGGTTGAGGATGCGGTCGAAGAACTGCTCGGCAGCCAGCTGGTTCATGCTCTGGATCTCCTCCTCGACATCGTGCAGGCGGCGCCTGGTCTGGTTTTCCAGTTCACTGATGGCCGCGTTGTAATCGATCTCCAGATTTTCGCGGGTTTTGCGCAGGGTCTGCTCGACTTCCTGCGAGATATTGGCCAATTTTTCGTTGTATTCCTGCAGCACGCGCTCAGACTCCAGACGGTTTTGTTCGATCTCTTTCAGCAGCTGCTCTTTTTGCTCGGCCCGTTTTTTCACCGAGCGGGTGACCTTGCGGAACAGCAGGAAGTACAGCGCAAGTGCCAGGATGACGAAGTTGATGATCTGGAAAACGATGGTGGGAATACTGATGTTCAACATGCCCGGTTACTTCAGGATCAATCTATCGACGAGCGGATTGGCGAAGATGAGGATCAGGCAGATCAACAGCACGTAAATGGCGACCGATTCCAGCAGGGCCAGCGAGATCAGCAGCGTGGTACGCAGGTCGCGCGTGGCTTCAGGTTGGCGCGCCATTCCCTCCAAGGCTTTTTTGACCGCGATGCCCTCCATGATCGAAGGGGCGATCGTTCCGATCGAAATGCTGGAGGAGACGGCGATGATGGTGACGATGGTCACGAGGGTATTTGAGTCAATGTTTTCCATAGTTCACTTTACCTTTCTTTCCTTGATTTTCTTGATCTGTTTTTTGCGGTGTTCAACAGGCTCGGCTGCCAGGATCGCGCTGGAAATGTACACAGCTGCCAGGATGGTGAAAATATACGCCTGCAGGAGACCGCTGAAAATGTTCAAAGCGATGATCGGCAGCGGAACGATCAAGGGCAGTACCGCCAGGACGATCGATATCAGGAATTCTGTGCTGATGATGTTGCCGAACAGGCGCAGCGTCAGGGAGATCGTCCGGCTGAGCTGACCGATCAGCTCGAACGGGAGCAGATAGACGGGTGTCGCCAGGTCTTTGAGGTACTTGAAGAATCCTTTTTCAATGGAACCGAAAACATGTGTCGAGAAAAAGACAATCACGGCGAGCGCGATGGGCGTGTTGATGTCGCTGGTGGGCGAGGTCAAACCCGGAACGATGCCGATCAGGTTGGCGAACAAGAGGAAGATGGCCAGCGCGCCGAGAAAAGGTAGGATGGATCCGCCCGGTCGGCCCAACACATCCGAGATCAGGTCGTTGAGGGCATCGAAGACCATCTCCAGCACGGCAACCCTTTTCCGCCCGATGATCCAGGCCAGGATGATGATGATCGCCATCATGACCCATGTGGATACGATGGTCGTGGTGACATCGATTCCCAGCAGCGTGAAGACGACCTTCGGGCCGACCTCGACGCTCATTCGATTTCCTCACTCGATGGTGTCGCCTTGCGTTTGTTGGTGATCAGCAGGCATACCCAGCGGGAGATGATCAGGCCTACCAGGGACGCCACCGCTTCCAGGATACCTCGCTGGATGGCGAAGTAGAACATCGCGCCGATCGCTCCCAGGCGCAGCAGCATGCCCGAGATGAAAAACAAGACGGTTTTGGTGCTCGTGCCCGGTTTGATCTCTCTGACCATCAGCCACTGGCTGAGGAAGGCAAGAGCACCGACTACCAGGCCGATCAGGAACCACAGCGCGGTCATAATGCTTATTTCAGGTCTCCTTTCGCGTCGTCCTCTTCATCCTTATCCGGCTGATCGTATTTCCGGATCACCTTGAACAGATTGTAGAATCCGCTCATGATGCCGAAGACCATCAAACCGATGGTGAAGATGTATTTCGTGCCAAACCACTTGTCCAGGAAGTACCCGGCCAAAGCTCCTCCCACGATCGGCAGGGCGAGCGTCCAACCGATGGTCAGCGCGGAGGACAGGTCCTGCCAGATGATCTTTACTTCCCGGCGTGGATCCTCCTTTTTACTCATCCGCTGCCGCTTGAAATCCGTCGGGACTCGTCTGCGGACTCGTTTTCCAGGGAGGTTGTCCCTTCGCTGGTCACAAGCGTTTCAAGGGTTTCACCCTGGTCATCCAGGATCAAGATACTCACGGTTCCTCCTTCCACGGACAGGATGCCCTCTGCAGATTCCAGTTCCGCGATGCCATTCTCATCCCTCAGGCGGATGAAGCCTGTTTCCGTGGCGCCAACCAGAGGGTGATGCCCGGGCAGGAACTGGATCGCGCCGGTTCCCTTCATGCGGCAGGTGATCGAAAGGAGGTTGTCCCTTTCAAATACCCGCTTTGTCGGCGAGGAGATCAGCAGTTTGAGCCTGCGATTCCTGGTCATCCGGTTTCTCCATCAATTTTCTTGCCTTCTCTTCAGCCTCGTCAATCGTGCCGATCATGTAAAACGCCTGTTCAGGCAGATCGTCGTACGCTCCATCCAGCAGCGCTCGAACGCTTTTGACCGTGTCGGGCAGTGGGACATACCTGCCGGGAAGGCCCGTGAAGGGTTCCGACACGAAGAACGGCTGGGTGAGAAAACGCTGCAGCTTGCGTGCGCGCACGACCGTCGTGCGGTCCTCCTCGCTCAGTTCATCCATTCCCAGTATGGCGATCACGTCCTTCAGCTCTTCGTAGCTGGTCAGGATGGCGCGCGCGTCCATGGCGGTCTGATAGTGTTCCCGGGTAATGCTGGCCGTGTTGAGCAGGCTGCTGCGGGAGGCCAGGGGGTCGATGGCGGGGTACAGCCCAAGGCTGACCTGGTGGCGAGAAAGGATCGTGAAGGCATCCAGGTGGCTGAACGTGGCGACCACGGCCGGATCGGTAAAATCATCCGCGGGAACGAAAACGGCCTGGATGGAGGTGACACTGCCCTGGGTGGTCGTGGTGATGCGCTCCTGTAACTCACCCATTTCAATATCCAGCGTGGGCTGATAACCCACGGCGGAAGGCAGTCTTCCCAGAAGAGCGGAAATCTCCGAACCAGCCTGGATGTAGCGGAAGATGTTATCCAAAAACAGCAGCACCGGCCGACGCTCAAAGTCACGGAAGTACTCCGCCATGGTCAGCGCGGTCAGGGGAACGCGAGCGCGGGCGGCAGGGGGTTCGTTCATCTGGCCGAACACCAGCACGGTGCTGTCGTACACGCCGCTTTCCTGCAGGTCCTGCCACAGCTCGTTGCCCTCGCGGCTGCGCTCGCCCACGCCGGCAAACACCACGATACCTTTGTGCTCGGAGATGGTGTTGCGCATCAGCTCGATCATCAGCATGGTCTTGCCCACCCCGGCGCCGCCGAACAGCCCGATCTTACCCCCGCTGGGGTAGGGCGTGAGCAGGTCGATGGCTTTGATGCCGGTCTCGATGGGCTTGAAATCCAGCTTTTGCGCTTTGAAGCTGGGTGACGCGCGGTGAATGGGGTTGAGGGATCTGCCTTCGATCGGCGGCAGTCCGTCGATCGGTTCCCCCAGCACGTTGAACATGCGTCCCAGCGTTTCCCGTCCCACCGGCACCTGGATGGGCTTGCGCGTGTTGGTGACCTTCATGCCGCGCTGCAGGGATTCCGTGCTGCCCAGCGCGATGGTGCGCACGACCGTGGTGTTGACATGCTCCTGCACTTCGAGCATCAGCGTCTTCTCGTCGCCCTTGTGCACGACCAGGGCGTGATGAATGCCCGGTATGCCACCGATTTTGAATTCCACATCCACGACCACGCCGGCCACGCGAACGATGGTACCTGTTTGGATCACTCAGCTCCTTGCGAATAAAAATAATCTTCCCGGTGAAATAAATATACCCCATTTTGATGAAAGTTGGACGGAAAAACCTCACCTGGAAGGCAGTCTTATTTCCCAAAAGCAGCGTTTAAAGGCAGCCAAGTGATTGAGCCATTTAGCATGGCATGGTATTTTGCTGCTGGAGATCTTGCTGTCTGTCTACGTCAACAGCATCCCGGTCAGGCTGGTGCTCAACCCCCACAGTTCCGGGTTTTGTCCAGCGAGGCTGCTTTTCAGCTCGACCTGTACAGCACTTCCAATAATGTGGATGATCAGGTCCTGGTGGTGAGGCGTTTCGAGGAACTGCCAGCGGACAAGCAGGGTGCTTTCGTCTATCCAGCAGAAGCAGCTGGCGACAGGCAAAGGCATGTCGGGAGGTTTCTGGAAAACCAGGGACATCAGGCTGGGCAGCATGCCCGGCAGCAGCGCGCTGGAGGGGGACCAGCGCGGCTGCATGTATTCATGAAACCCGCGCAGGATAAAAATCTTTTCGCCGCTGACAATGCTCAGCTCCGAACAGGGCAGACCAACATCGACCCCAACGGAAAGCTCTTCGAACGCGTAGTGCATGGAGCGAATTCCCAGCTCGTTGTCGTCCAGGGTGCATTTAAACGAGCGGTAAAGCTGACCGGAAAAAAAGGCATGGCTCGGCTCAGGCAGGCTCAGGTGCCTGAGCTTTTCGCGCAGGTTGCGTTGGGCATCCACTCGAGGGGGAAGCGGGTTGGGCTGGAAGGCTGGCAGGAGCGCTTCCCAGATAACGTCCAGCGCGGGCTGCATGTTGGCGACTTCGCTGGTGAGAACGACCACGGCTTCCTGCTCGGGCAGTACGACCAGGTACTGCCCGGCCGCGCCATCGCCGCGGTAGGCGCCGTGCTGGCAGCGCCAGAACTGGTAGCCGTATCCCTGGCGCCAGTCGATGTTCTCCTTTTCCCGGCCGCTGTGATTGTCAACCTGCGAGGTGGTGGCTTCCTCGATCCAGGATACTGGCAGCAGCTGGCTGCCGCGCCATGAGCCTTTTTGCAGCAGGAACTGGCCGAATTTTGCCAGGTCCTCAACTTTCAAAGAAAGACCCCAACCACCCGCGCAGATGCCGCGCGGGCAGGTCTCCCAGGTGGCTCCCTCAATACCCAGTCTGTCGAAGAGGCGCACCTTGAGGTAATCCAGCAGGTTTTCACCCGTCACCTGCTGCACGACGGCGGAGAGCAGGTAAGATCCTCCTGAATTGTATAAAAAGAACGTGCCGGGTTGGTGCTCGACGGGCAGTGCCAGCAGCGCTTTGACCCAGTCCTCTGCCCCGGGAGCCAGCAGCGCCATGGTGATATCGAACGAGTACCCACCGGTCATGGTCAGCAGGTCGCGCACACGCATGGCGGCCAGGTTGTCAGAAATGGGATCCAGCAGGCTGTGCGGAAAGAAGGAAAGAACTTTGTCCTCGATGTTCAGCAAGCCTTCCGACTTGGCAAATCCGACTGCGATGGAAGTGAAGCTTTTGCTGAGCGAGTAGAGGTAGCGGCGGTTTTCCTGCCCGAAGGGTCTCCAGTAGCCTTCGGCGACCACTGTTCCGTGACGCAGCACCATCAACGCGTGCGGGTTGCAGCTGCGCTCCTCCAGCGCCATCACGAAGTCCAGCAGTTTCTCGGAGGAGACACCCTGTTTCTCGGGAGCGCTGCGGTAGAGGGAATCGTATGGGAGCATGTAAAATCGTTATCTTTCAATTTTTTCCCAGCGAAACTCGCACAGGTCATCCCCGTTTGCCAGGGTTTTGTTTCTGACCCACCTGACTTTCGGCAGGCTTTGTGCGATCCAATCGTCCGTTTTGCAGAACAGCCGCGTCAGTTCGCCAGCGTGATATTTGTTCAATGTATCCAGAATGAAGCATTTTTTGGTGATAAACGCGAAACAAGCAGGGGTGTCCGAAACGATCTCCTGCGCGGCTTCCAGGTGTGAGCCATTTTCGATCCGTTTTAGAAGCATTCTGATGACCGGGAAAGGATCGGGTAACCGGTTGAGAGTCGCAGTGAAGTTGCGTTCTTTGATGAATAACGTGGCTTTGAACAAGCGCTCGGTGAGGAACAGCGCTGACGACCGAGTATCGGGATTCATCTTCAAGGCCTGGTACAGAGCCAGACCGGGGAAGATAAGATTCCTCAGGCGATGGCGTTGGGAGCGCGTGGCTGATGGATCGGCGGACTGGAGCAGTTCAGCGTAACGAAATCGAGTTTGCTCAATTAATTGAGAGGCACGTTCGCATCCCAGATCACGCCCTAGAAGCACTTTCCAGCGTTTCTGGAATGGTACGGATGGCGTCATATCCATTGATTTTTATGATTATCGCATACATTCCCGACCCGGCGAACATATCGTATTCCTTCACAATTAATTTACATCCTCTTTACAATTGTTTGATACAGTTAACAGGATTCATGAGATGAAAACCATTAAGTTTGATCAACGAAACCCTGTCTGGGACATGCTGGTCGGTTTGATCGTTGGTGGCGCGGCGCTGATCGTCTATCTCCTGACGATCACGCCGTCCATGTCATACCTCAGCCCGGACGGCAGCGAACTGGCAACCGTCCCCGCCATCCTGGGGCTGGCGCACTCCCCCGGGTATCCCGTTTACACCTGGCTGGGTTACCTGTTCAGCCTGCTGCCTGTCCGGGACGTGGCTTTCCGCATCAACCTGATGAGCGCGGTCATGGCGGCCGCTGCCGCTGGCGGACTGTACCGCATTGGCGTGCGCCTGCTGACTGTAGACGCGCCAGAAAATCAGCCTCTTGAGCGTCTGCCGGTCAGGGTCATCAGCGCCGCAGCGGCACTCACGCTGGCTTTTTCACCGACTTTCTGGTCGCAGGCATTGATCGCCGAGGTGTACACCACCAACGCGGCGTTTATCGTTTTCACACTGCTGGCGCTGCTGCGCTGGGAGCGCACCCGGAAAGCGCTGGACTTTTTCTGGTTCGCGCTGCTCCTGGGGCTTTCGTCCGGCACGCACATCTCCACGCTGGGTTTTGGCCTGGGGATGGCGGTATTCGTGCTGATGACCAGCTGGCGGGTGCTGCTGGACTGGCGCTGGTGGCTGGCCGCCTTGTCCGGTTTTGGATTGGGTATCGCGCAGTATGTCTGGCTGCCAGTGAAAGCATCCACGCTGAATGACGCGCAGATGATGCGGTCAGCACCGACAACCTGGCAGGGTTTCTATAATTACACGCTGGGAGCTTTTTCCCAGATGCGCTTTGCCTTCTCGCTTGGTGAACTACCCGGAAGGCTGGTGCTGTATTTTTCAATGCTGATCGATGAGCTGGGATGGCTGTTCCTTGTTCTGGGCGTGCTTGGGCTGTTTGCGCTGCTTGTGCGCACGCCACGGCATTTTTTTCTGCTGGTCGGCATGTACCTGGTGCACATCTGGTTTTTCATGCAGTACAGCGTGTTTGACCTGAATGTGTTCTATATCCCCGCGCACATGATCTGGAGCATATTCGCCGCGTTCGGAGCGGCGCAGATCCTCATCTTCATCAGGGGAGCCTGGCAACGGGTTGGTGAAAAAAACCGCGGTGAACCCGGGCGAACCTGGTTGTCGCTTCGCAGCATTGTCATGGGTTTGTTTACGGTTTCGCTGCTGGCATCAGCAGTCTTCCAGGCAGCCTCGAACTGGCAGCAGAATAATTACTCCAGCGACACTGCCATCAATGATTTTTACGCCAACGTCTGGCAGATGCTGCCGGATGGAGCGACGCTGCTGACCGATTCCGGCGTGTTTGGATACGACGCGTTTTACTGGAGGCTGGTCTACAATACACGTCCGGATGTTTTTCTTCCCGCCCTGGAGATAAAGACCCTTGCCTCTTCCATTGTGTATGGCGAGGACCTGTACTCCACCTCAGACGGTTTCACGAGGCAGGGTCCTGGAGTCCTACCGGGGGGTATGGCTGACCAGGGAGAATGGCGCGTTGCGGTGCTCTTCGGCGAAACGCCCGAGGCAGCAGGGATGGGGCGCAGCCAGCTGGTGTTGTATAAACTGAGCGACGCGCCGCCGGACGTGACGGATGATGGCACCTCACCGGATGCCGGGGTTAGCATGAGCTTTGATGGGTACACGCTGGAGGGAGCTTCCATCAAGCAGACGATTGTTGAGAGCGGCGGGTATGTGGATGTATGGCTGTACTGGCGGCTGGGTGAGAAGGGAGCTTTGGAGCAGCGGGTGGGATTCATGCTGCGCATGAACGAGCGCGCTCTGGTCAGCACAACCGTCGGGCTGGGACTGCTGCCGCAGTTACGGCAGGCAGGCGTGATCCAGGCGGGGGGCGTGATGGTGGATAAACTGCGGGTGGTGGTCCCTGCCACGATGGAGGCAGGGACTGTCGATCTGACGATAACGGACGCGAATGGTCAAAACAGCGTCGTGATCGGTCAGATGATGGTGATCGATGAATTGAACGAGGTGGACGGATGGCTGCAAAACGCTGGCAGGTGATCGCGGGTGGTGTCGTGCTGGGATTGATGCTCATCGCATCATCCTTTGCGCTTGGTTATGTGCTCGGCGCGGACGGCACGTTGGAAAATGTGGGGGTAACGAGGAGAAACCAGGGTCTGCCTGCCAACCAGCCCGGGATCCAGCCGGGGGGTGTCCAGCAGCCCGGTGGGACGGGTAGCCTGCAGGGCAACCAGCCGCCATTATGGCAGACCATTGATGAACTGCCCGCCGCGCCGCCTGATCTGATCGGCAGGCTGCAGAAGGTGAACACCGGATTGCTGGTGATCCGCAGTGATACGGGTGTGATCCAGGTCAGCGTGGATGAAAACACGCAAATTTTTGATCAGACTGGTGAGCGCATCTCGGTGGAGGATCTGCAGCAGGGCGATGCGCTGGGGGTGTACGGAAAAGTGACGCAGGCGGATGGAAATATTTTCCTGGCCAGGTACATCGTTCGACTGCCACCGGTGAAATGACAGGTGTAGTTCACATTTTTGAGGACTTGATAATTCGATTTATTCTTGGCGTTGTTTTATTGTAGAATATCAGCATCATGGATTCCATATTCTCAAGCAAACAAGGCAGGATATTCTTTTTTATCCTGACCCTCATCATCGTGGCTCTATCCATCAGCGTGGCGCGACCGTACATGAACACGATCATCCTGTCGGTCATCGTGGCCTACGTGGTCCAGCCGCTATACAAGGCTTTGCAGGGCAGGGTTAAGAAACGCAAGGAACGCGCCTCGATCATATCCACGGTCATCGTGATTATCTTCACGCTGTTGATCATAACAGTTCTGGTCTTCACGCTCCTGCGCATCATCTCGCTGGTCATTACCGAACTGAACAATATGGGGCTGGGCGACAATCCGGATACGGACATTCTGGAGGACGTTGTCGCATGGCTGAACAACTTTTTTGTCAGTCTCAAGATCCCTGTAACCTTCACTTCTGCCCAGATCCTGAAGGACCTGCAGAGTACTATCTCGCAGATCCTGTCTTTCATCCTCTCCACGGTCACTTCCATTGGAACGCTGTCGGTTGATGTTCTGATCAACCTGATCATTTTCTACGGGCTGCTGATCCTGTTCACGCCAAAATTTGATGATTTTCTGGTGCTGGTGAAAAAGATCAGCCCATTTCCCAGCGACATCACTGACTTGTTTGTCAGCAGGACCCTGGACACCGCGAAATCCATGGCCTGGGGTCTGCTGCTGATTGCTTTGGTGCAGGGAGGTCTGGCAGGACTGGTGTTTGCTATCCTTGGCGTCAAGAATACCTTGCTGTATTCTGTGCTTGTGGCGCTGTTTTCCTTTCTCCCCATCCTTGGAACAGGCATGATCACGCTGCCCATCGCGGCGTTCTTCCTTTTCGATGGAGAGCTCGTCAGAGGCATCGTATTGATTGCCTTTCAGGTGATTATCATCGGCAATATCGATCCCATCCTGAGATCCAGGCTCATCCCCAAGGATGTGCGCATGCCGATGGTGGTGAGTTTGATCGCCATCCTGGGCGGGCTGGCATGGCTGGGCATCTGGGGCTTGATCTACGGCCCGGTATTTTTTAGCCTGCTGCTGGCGACTTTTGAGTTGGTAAAAAAGCATTTCTTCATCAAGAAACGCGCCCTGATCTGGAAGAATACGCTGGAGAAGGGGCGAAAAATGCCAGCCCGCAGGCACAGGGCAGAAGGCTGGCACGTGCATGCTTTACACCCGGCACACAGCGCCTCACGAGTCAAACCACGGCATGTTCGCCTGCTTGGCGTGGGTACGCGTTACCGCAGGATATTAAAACGATATTTACTGAAGAACAAACGGGCGCGCCAAAAAATCGCCCATCTTAACTGGAGCAGCGAAGTGCGAAGAAGGTAGTCAGAAGTAAGCGTAAATGTCAAACGGCGGTCGAACTCGACCGCCGTTTGTGTGCAAAGAAAAGGTGCCTTATTCCACCGGGACCAGGCTGAGCACGAAGGTGCCCAGAGAGCCGGTGTAGGCGTAGGCGAACTCGTCGCCGAAGAAGGTCGGCAGGGTGGTCCACGCGCCGTTCTGGTAGAGCTGGACGGCCAGCTTCTGTCCTTCGGGGATGGTCAGCCCTTCCGGCAGTCTGAACTTGATTTCCATCGTGCCGTTGAGGTACTCGATGGCGATGCCGTCCGTGCCGGAGGCCGCCATGGTGAAGGCCGGTCCCACGTAGGAACTGCCGTCGGGCAGGGCAGCTGGCAATGTGGCTTCGACCACCTCGGTCATGGTCACGAGTGCACCACCAGGTACAGCACCTCCCGGCAGGGAAGCCTGTCCCATGAGGGTCTTGCTGCCGTCCTGCTCCTCCTTCTGGAGCAGAAAGACCATGCCGCGGTCAGCGGCGAAGGCGGCGCCGATGGGCAGACCGCGCTCGGTCTCGTATTGAACCAGGACGATGATGGGTGCCAGGGCTTCGGGAGCGGTATCAATAATGTCTGCACACATGTAAGCTGGTAGTTCCACCCAGACGCCGCCGTTAAAGTAAACCTCGTCCTCACCGTTGCCTGCGATGATCACATTGCAGGTCTGTAGTATACCTGCAGATTCGAAGTACAGGCCGTTGTAACCATTATGGGTCATCGTGCTGTTGAAGACGTCCGCGTTCACTTCGCTTTCTGAAGATATGAAGATGCCGTCGCCGTAGTTACCACTGGATACGACTCTATTCAAGTAGATCAAACCACCACTGTGATTTTCGATACGCAACCCGGATCCGCATATGCCACCTTGTGGTTCAAATAACATCACCGACATGGGTCCAAGATCTTCATCGTTTCCCCAGCCATTGTTGTTGAAGACGCTGTTCAGGATGGTCAATTCCCCGTAGTTGTCGGAGAAATAAGCGCCGTTCGAACCATTATCGCTGGCGATGATGTTGTCCAAAAAAAGATTACTGGAGTTCCAGATGTTCAACCCGCTGGTGCCATTATTGCTGGCCACAATGTTGTGCAGGGTCAAAGTATCACTCATGTAGATATTCACCCCAACCTTGTTGTAGCTTTCCGCGGTCATACCGTCAATGAACAGGCTGTCGGAGTATTCAGCATAAAAAGCAGGACCGCCGCTATCACTATCAAATGGGCAAGCTGAAGCCACGACGGTGATATCGCGCAGGGTTGTCTCGGGAGCGTAATTCAGATGGATCCCCGGGCCATAGCTCCCCCCAAAAACATCCAGATCGGTCAGTGTGTTGCGAGTAGAGTACTCGATGTGTATCGCAGGACCTCCCCCGT
>CAZCHK010000011.1:0-49822 GCA_964498605.1 uncultured Anaerolineaceae bacterium
GCAACTTGCCTGATTATATCAACAGCTTCATAAAAATCTGACCCGTACAAGACATTGACGCTAGATATGGATTGTGCTAAAATTCGTCATCGTTATAGAAGCGCACCGGAAAGTGGGTCACCCCCACTTTTCTGCGTAAATAAGGGAAATCTGTTGGAGAATTACAGGAATGAAGAGCGATTTTACATTAGCATTCAATGAGGTTCTTGAGGAAAAAGGCTTACCCAAAGAAATCATCATGAAAGCCATTGAGTCTGCAATGGTATCAGCTTACCGCAAGGCAGTCATGGCTTCCACTCAACAATACACGGAAGCGAAGATCGATTACGAGACCGGGAGTGTCCAGATCTTCGCGGAAAAAGAAGTCGTTGACAGCGTGGAGGTTGAAATTACCGAGGTTTCCTTGGAAGACGCGCGCAAGTTCAATCCCGAAGCCGCGTTGGGTGACATGGTGCTGGTTGAGTGCACTCCCAAGGATTTTGGCCGAGTGGCGGCTCAAACTGCGCGCCAGGTGATCCAGCAGCGCATACGCGATGCGGAACATGATGCACAATTTGAGTACTACGAGAAGCAGGTTGGCGAAATCGTCAGCGGCACTGTTCAGGCCATCGGGGCGGTCGGCTTGACCGTTGGCCTTGAGCTGAAGGCTGAAGGCATTATGCCCCGGAAAGAAATGATCATGGGAGAGCGGCCAAGGATGCACGACCGGGTCCGTGCGCTTGTGGCGGAAGTAGTCAGAGAAAAGAACGCTCCAAAGATCACCCTGTCGCGGACGCATCGCAATTTTCTTCGACGATTACTGGAAAATGAAGTCCCGGAAATTTATCACGGCATCGTTGAGATTCGTTCCATCTCCCGTGAACCTGGTCAAAGGGCGAAGGTCGCAGTCAGTGCAACGCAGCCAGGCATCGATCCTGTGGGCGCCTGCGTGGGCATTAAAGGCACGCGGATTCAAGCGATCGTGCGAGAGCTTCACGATGAAAAGATCGATGTCATTGAATACAGCAATGACCCTGCCGTTTATATCATGAAAGCCATCAGCCCGGCCCGGGTATCCGGCGTATACCTCAATGCGTTCGGTGAAGAAGGCAAAACCGCCACGGTGGTGGTCATGGAAGATCAGCTCAGCCTCGCCATTGGACGAGATGGCCAGAATGCGCGTCTGGCGGCCAAACTGACCGGCTGGCGGATCGATATTAAAAGCCTGCCTGAAGCTGTATCTGATGCGCTGATGAAATTACAAAGCGACACCAGCCTTTCCGAAATTGCTGAAAAGGAAGCTGAAAACATCGCCCGGATTGAGGAATTGCTGCAACGAAAGAACGAAGGACGTCCATTGACTCCTGAAGAATATGACGAACTTGCGAAATTCGTCGATCGCGTTGAGCGGAGAAAAATCGCCATTCAAACACCGGCCGTGGAGATAATCGAAGATTCGGCTGTCCAGGATATCCGGAGCCAAATACCAGTCGATGTGTATGACCAGAGCATATTGGACTCAGGGTTGTCTGAGCACATCGCTTACATCCTTCAAGACGCAGGTTTTTTGAAAACGGGCGAACTGGTCGTCCAGATGCATCGAAATTCAGATGCCATCCTGAAGTTACAGGGGATTGGTCCCAAGGCTATCTCTGAAATCGAGCAGTTTACCCAAAAACTCTTACCTCAACCACAGCCGGTCGAGGAACTGGCTTCACCCCAGGATGTTCTTGAAGCCTTACCGGAACCCGCAGCAGAGGCGCTGGAAACCATCGCGGAGAAACTGCCTGAAGAAAAAATCGAAAAAGAACCAGAAGTGGCAGAAGAGGAGCCTGAAGGCCCCGAACCAAGTTTTGCCGAGATGTTCGATCTCAAAGCTGTCACCAGTGTGAAAACAAATGAAGAAATGGAAACAGACATTGATGGGGCACAAAAAACCGGGACAAAGAAAAAGAAAGCGAAAAGCGTTGTCGTTGAATATGACCCGGATCTGGACATGACCATCGCAAAAAAGAAGCATAAACGCGGTGATGCGGATTGGGATAGCGAAGAGTTTTAAGAATGATCAAAAAGACCGGCGGGCATGTCAAACACATTCCTCACCGAACCTGCGTGAGCTGCCGGGATGTGCTTGCCAAGCGTGAGCTGATCCGCTTGGTGCGAACGGAAATTGGCATTCGCGTTGACCCGACGGGGAAACTCAAGGGGCGTGGAGCCTATTTGCATGCCTCGCGGGTTTGTTGGGAAAAGGGGTTGAAAGGTCCGTTGGCGAACGCATTAAGAATGACGCTTTCTGATGAGGACAAGCGGGTATTGATGGAGTACTTCAATGCCCTTCCCGCAGAGAGTAATATAGGAGCGGCGCAGCAAGAGAATTGATTTGGTTACAGCAAACCATGAAGGTTTGAAGTCTTAGGATACTGATAGTGCTCGGGGGGGCGCAAATCGGAGGCAATATGGCAGAAAATAATAATACAGTAGTCGAAATTCCAGCGAGTATCACGGTGAGGGATCTGGCGCTGCGCATGAGCTCCAGTCCGATCCAGGTGATAAAAATCCTGATGGCGAATGGGGTCATCGCTAACATTAACCAGATCGTCGATTTTGACACGGCCGCGGTGGTTGCGTCGGAAATGGGTTTTGAGGCAGTTTCAGAAGCTGAGCAGATCCAGGAGGAGGTTGAGACAGGTGAAGTACCCTTGTGGCGGCAGGCGATCATCAACGAGGACAGGAAAAATTTGGTACCCCGCGCGCCGGTTGTCACCATACTTGGACATGTGGATCATGGAAAAACAACATTGCTGGATGCAATTCGGCACTCCAGCGTGGCAAGCGCAGAGGCGGGAGGCATCACGCAGCACATTGGCGCGTACCAGGTGGAACACAAAGGGCGTCTGATCACCTTCCTTGACACACCCGGGCACGCCGCTTTTTCCGCGATGCGTGCCAGAGGAGCTCAAGGTGCAGATATCGTCATTCTTGTCGTTGCCGTGGACGATGGCGTGCAGCCACAAACCCGTGAAGCGATTGCCCACGCGAGGGCGTCCCGGGTCCCGATGATCGTCGCACTGAATAAAATCGACAAAGCAGACGCGAATGCAGAAAATACCATGAAGCAACTCGCTGACCAGGGACTGATTCCTGAGATATGGGAGGGGAGCACGATCATGGTCCCCGTTTCTGCCAAGCAAAAACAGGGTTTGGAAGATTTGCTTGAAGCCATCCTACTGGTCGCGGATAGCAATGAGATTCTTGCCAATCCAAACGGTCGGGTGATCGGGACTGTGATCGAAACGCAGATGGACAAATCCCGCGGGGTGATCGCAACCATTCTGATCCAGAATGGCACCCTTCAGGCCGGTGATGTCGTGGTTGCAGGTAGCGCTTGCGGAAAAATTAAATTAATGGAAGATTTTAAGGGGAAACAGATCAGGAAAGCTGCCCCGTCAACACCTGTGCTGATACTGGGTTTAAATGATGTCCCCAAGGCTGGCGATATTGTCCAGGTAGTGGAATCGGAAAAGGAAGGGCGGACCATCGCGAGCGAGAATAAACAGTCAGACTCGATGGATAAGAAATCAGCCACCAAAGCGACTTTGGAAGAGCTTTTCAGCCGTTTTCAGGCCGGTGAAATCAAGGAATTGCGCCTGATCGTGAAAGCCGATGTGCAGGGGTCCCTTGAACCGATCGTTTCGTCTCTCAATGACCTGAAAACGAACGAGATAAAAGTGAATATCCTGCACGCGGAACCAGGAAATGTCAGCGAAAGCGATGTCATGTTAGCCGCTGCCTCGAAGGCGATCATTGTTGGTTTCAATGTTCAGGCTGAAGCGGATGCGAAAAGGCTGGCTGATGGGGAAGGTGTATCCATACGGTTGTACGAGATCATTTACCGCCTGATCGAAGATGTCGAAAAAGCTTTGAAAGGGATGCTGGAACCGGAGTACCGCGAGAACATCATCGGTACGGCAGCCGTACTGGCAGTTTTTAAAGTCTCAAAGATGGGAGCAGTGGCCGGCAGCAAGGTTGTCAAAGGTGAGATACACCGAAACGCTCGGGCACGTGTATTGCGCAAAGGAGAAAAAATATTCGATGGCGAGATCGGATCGCTGCGCCACGAAAAAGAGGACGTTCGTGAGATGCGAACCGGATTTGAATGCGGTATCGGCATCAAGAATTTTGACGATTTTGAGCAGGGCGATGTCATTGAATGCTACCGGCTCGAAAAAGTTGGTTGAGGTTTGGGTAAGGAGATCTAATGCCTACGGAAGTCCGAATCAAAAGAATCCAGGATCGCATCCGGCAGGATTTGTCTGAAATGATCGTGATGCAGACGATCCACGATCCACGCATCAATGGCGCTACCATCACAGAAGTAAAAGTGGACCGGGAGCTGTCCTATGCCGATATTTTTGTGTCCGCGGTGGAAGGCCACTCGCGGGAGCAAGAAATCATGGAAGGGCTGCAGAGCGCAAGTGGATTCATCCGCAGAACCCTCTCAAAGCAGATCCAGTTAAGAGTTTTCCCCCGGATCAGGTTTCATTGGGATCCGACTCCGGAGCGCGCAGATCATATTGAGCAGCTGCTGGCTCAGATCAGAAAGGATGAATCTCCTACCAATGGGTAAGAAGAATTTCGTTTCAGCCGGCAGGTTATTCAGTCAACACAGCAGCTTCTTGATCACATCGCACATCCGCGCTGATGGCGATGCGGTTGGTTCAGTATTGGGTCTGGGATTGGCGCTTGAAGCAGCCGGCAAAAAAGTCAGCATGGTGCTGAAGGATGGGGTGGCGAGGAATTTTCATTTCATGCCGGGTTGGGAAAAGATTCAAAAGACAGCCGAAGGCGATTTCGATTTGGTGATCATACTCGACAGCGCTGACTTTGAACGTTCAGGTGGCGTAACAGGCGATCGACGCGTGGACATCAATATTGATCACCACGTAACCAATACGCGCTACGGAGAATTGAACCTGGTCAAACCAAAAGCTGTCGCTACATCAGCGATACTGGCTGAATGGTTACCCAGGTGGAAACTGGGCATCAACAAGGAAATCGCGGAAGCCTTACTCGTCGGAATGATTACAGACACGATCGGATTTCGAACAACCAATATGAATCCCAAAGCTCTGCATTTGGCTGCAGATCTGATTGAACATGGAGCAAATCTCCCCGATCTTTATGCGAAAGCGCTGATGCGGAAATCCTACGAGGCAGCCAAGTATTGGGGACTCGGATTGGTGCAACTTGAAAGGGAAGGCAAGCTGATCTGGTCTTCGCTTTCTTTGGATAACCGCAAAACCGCAAAGTATCCTGGTTCTGATGACGCGGACTTCTGCAATATTTTATCGAACATTGATGGTTGTGACATCTCGATACTTTTCATTGAGCAAAAAAATCATACAATAAAAGTAAGCTGGCGCGCACCTGGAGGCCAGGACATTTCCGGGTTAGCGATGCAGTTTGGCGGTGGGGGGCATCCAGCTGCCGCGGGAGCGGATGTCCCTGGAACTCTTGATGAGGTCAGGGAAAAGGTGCTGTATGAAACACGGAAGCTGATCCGCGCCGCTTCACAAAAAAAGAAAACGAACCTCGCAAGCGAGGGATAAAAATTCGGGAGAAGTAAAAATGGACCAAAGAACCAATGAGATGAATAATGCCATATCCGGTGTCATTGTGGTCGACAAACCGGTTGGTCTCACCTCGCATGAGGTAGTTCAGATTTTGCGAAGGGGAACAAATATTCGTCGAGCCGGTCATACGGGCACGCTGGATCCGAGAGCATCTGGTGTGCTTGTGATCCTCGTAGGACCTGCTGTTCGCTTGAGCGAGTACGTGTCCGCTTCTGACAAGCGCTACCAGGCGATCATCCGGCTGGGAACCTCGACAGACACCTATGATGGGGAAGGGCAGGTTTTGGAAACCACACAGGATGTCGATGTTAGCGAAGATCTATTTAATGAAACGCTTCAGTCATTTGTAGGTGAAATCGAGCAGGTTCCTCCTCCTTTCTCGGCTGTTAAAGTACAGGGGAAAAAGGCGTATGAAATGGCGCGTGAAGGCGAAGAGGTTGAGCTGGCTCCTCGCATCATCAATGTTTATTCTCTTGAGCTGCTGGAATGGGCTCCTCCTGAAGCTGTGATTGATGTAAACTGCTCATCAGGCACATACGTGCGATCCCTGGCGCATGACCTCGGAGAAAAACTAGGCTGCGGAGCAACGCTGGTCGGATTGAGACGGACCAAATCGGGACGTTTCACCTTGCGTGATGCTGCGCCTCTCCGTAAATTACGAGAAGCCTTCCTGGATGGAACCTGGTACCAGTACCTGATCCCTGCGGCTGAAGCGCTTTCCGACTGGCCTTCGGTTGAACTGACTCATGAACAGGTGGAAGCAATCCGCCATGGTCACCGTATCAAGGGTGAACCTCTTGAATCATCCCTCGCCAGGGGAATCAGTGAAGCTGGTGAACTGATCGCCTTGCTCGAGTACGACAGCGCCAGCCAAGAGTGGCAGCCAAAAAAGGTGTTTTTCTCTTGAGCATGGAATTCGCCCAACTTGACCATCTATCCATGAAGAACGCGTGGGTGACGATCGGCGCGTTTGACGGAGTGCATCGTGGGCATCAAAGACTGTTGTGCGAATTGGCAGAACAGGCTCACAAAAATGACGCCCCGGCTGTAGTGGTGACTTTTTTTCCTCACCCGTCCGTAGTGCTTAAATCGATCAAAAGCGCGATGTACCTGACCACTCCAGACGAACGAACCGAGTTGATGAAAAAAACCGGAATCGATGATGTTGTTACATTAGAATTTGGCCAGACTCTTGCGAACCAAAGCGCCGATGAGTTCGTCGGGAAATTGAAATCTCACCTGGGCATGCAGCAATTGTGGGTGGGAGCTGATTTTGCCTTGGGAAAAGACCGTCTGGGTACAATCCAGGAAATGCAAAAGCTGGCAGTGCAAAATGATTATTCATTAAGGACCTATGAAACTGTTGAACTGGATGGAGAAGCCGTATCATCGAGCGGGATCCGCGCCCTGCTTCTGAAAGGTGATGTTGAAAAAGCCGCCAGCTGGCTGGGACGACTTTACCGGATCGATGGCGAGATTGTTCATGGAGAGGGCAGAGGAAAATCTCTCGGCATCCCAACAGCAAATATTCAGTACTGGGAAGAAAAATTATTACCGCTGAATGGGATTTATGCCGCGTGGTTATGGTGGAAGCGTGGACGATTTCCATGCGTGGTCAACGTGGGGGTACGGCCGACCTTTTACGATGAAGCAGCGATCTCAATAGAGCCATTCATTTTAGACTTCAACCAGGACCTTTACGGCCAGCATGTCACCTTGGAGTTCATTCAGTACATCCGGCCAGAGATGAAATTCGACACAGCTGAATCTTTAAAACAGCAGATCAGCGAAGATATCCTGAAAGCCCGTGAGGTGTTTAAGAATGCCCCCAAAACGCCAGGTCTACCTGCTTGACGCGCAAAAGTTAAGTGCCGAAACCATTGCCGTTACGTTCGCCAAAACTTCCCGTTCTCCTCAATCATTTCAAGAAATAGCCGCAGAACTTACTGATGAGAAAAGCGCGCAATTTCATGAAAAATGGGTGGTTGGTTACGGTCACGCGTCAGTAGCTGAACATGCTGTCCTGCATCTGGCTTTGGAGGGTATATCGCGTCTATCCACTGAGGTGATTCAATCAAGCAGGCTGGCTTCATTCACAGAAAAATCCACCCGTTACCAAATTTGGGGAAAAAAGGATTACTGCCTGCCACCGGAAATCACGGATTCTGCGTATCAAAAGCTCTTCAGCAGGGCGGTTGAGAATCTATTTTCGACTTACTTGAAAATAGTTCCAAAGGTCATCGAGTGGAACAAGGCGGCAAGCAAAAAAGAACCCGGTGAATCGGATGTTCTATTTGACCAGCGCATCAAGGTGATGGCGATTGATGCGTGCAGATTCTTGCTGCCGGCAGCGTCATCAGCCAATGTGGGCATGACCATAAATGCCAGAGGACTGGAGCATCTACTGTGTAAATTGCTGTCTCACCCTCTGGCGGAGGTGCGCCAGATCGGAGAGGAAATCCGCAGCGCAGCAATGAGCGCGGCCCCGACATTGATAAAATACGCCAGGGAAAATGCGTCCATGCGTGATGCTTGTCATGCTTTGGCTGATTTTTCCAGCGAAATTTCATCACAGAGAATGGATGATCAGCGGTGTAAACTGGTAGATTGGGACCAGGAAGGAGAACGAAACATTCTTGCCTCTGTCTTGTTTAGAACTGGATCAATGGATTATGACGCTGCATTTGAATATACAACGAAAATGGGGGAAGTGGAGTTAAGGGATTTTGCTGAAAGAATGCTCTCTCCTTTAACAGAACATGATCGGCCAATGCGGGAATTGGAGTATGCCAATCTCACTTTTGCGTTGACAATGGATCAGGGAGCATTTTACGAATTTAAGCGGCACCGCATGATGACGCTGACCGCGCAGCGTTTGTCCACGGATATCGGGTATGAGATACCAAAAGTGATCGTGGATTCGGGATGCCTCAGCGAGTATATTCGAGCCATGGAGAATGCCCGGAAAGCGTACGAGCGGATTTTTCCCGAATTCCCAGAAGCGGCTTCCTATGTCGTGCCAAATGGTTACCTGCGGAGTATTTTGATCAAACTGAATCTGCGTGAAGCTTTCCACTTGATTTCACTGCGCACAAGCCCCAAGGCGCATTTTTCGATCCGCTTTATCGTTCAGCTGCTTGCTGAGGAAATTATCAAGGTCTATCCTCACCTGGGCAGGTACTTACCTGTCAACGCAAAAGAATCAGCGCAATCCATTCGTGCTCAATATTTCTTCAGAAAGGGATGACAATGCCGACAAAAAACAATGGAGAAGTGCAAGACCCTGGCTGGTTTCATGCACTTCGCAACTTGTTCCGCGACACTGATGAAAAACGCGTAAAATCACTCTGGCGCATCATCCTGTTCATCGTTGTCCTGTTTTTCGTTTTGATCGTGATGACCATCGCGATCAACCTGGTGATTGCGTTGATTTTTTCCAATACCGCCACTGATCTGAATTCTACAGGCTTGTTGTTTATCATATCCATGCTGCAGATGTTCATCATGCCTCTTGCTGTCATGATGACCCTCTGGGTCATGGCAAGATATGTCGATAAGCGGAAGATCACCAGTTACGGATTGATGTTGGACAAGAGCTGGTGGGCGGATTTGTTTGCCGGAGTGATCATATCCGTGGCGATGGTGGTCGCCATTTTTGGCATACAGGTGGGACTGGGCTGGACACATATTGTCTCGACCCGGCATAACGACCTGATTCCTCTGTCTTTTGAGGCGGGAATGATCCTGCAGATTCTATTTTTTGTCCCCATCATGTTTTTTGAGGAAATCGGGATCAGGAGCTACTTCATTAAGAATATCAGTGAAGGCTTGAACCGGAAAGGATTAAAACCCTGGGCGGGGCCAATTATCAGTCTTGTTCTATCCTCGATCGCGATTGCTGTTTCCAACGCGGGAAATTTTTCCAATAACTGGCTGCATTTGATCTTCTTCGTGGTATCTCTTTTCGCGTTCGGGTACGGATATATCCTCACCGGCCAATTAGGACTGACCATGGGTTTTCATCTTGGTTGGGTGATTTTTCAGGGGGCAGTGTTTGGTTTTACGATCAATGGCGAAAGAATTGCCAATTCAATGATCGTGACGTACACAAATGGACCGGAGTTCCTAACCGGCGGGAATTTTGGTCCCATGGGAGGATTTCTGGGATTGGTGTTCTCTTTGATTGGCGCTTGCTTGGTCTATCTTTATGTCAACTGGTCTCGTCACGGAATGGGAGGGTACTGCCTGGTATCTACATATGAACCGAAAGAGGACTCGGGGGAAAGAACTGAAGCGCAGCGATCTGAATAAAGGGCAGCAATCAGACTTCTTTTTCAAAGAACATGATTGTCTTCGTAAAAAAATTGCTATACTGAGTGCATGGTATATATGTCGCAGGCTCACGATTCGTTGAGCGGCGGGAGTTACCCTTTAAACCGGTTCATCCCTCGTTATTCCAAAGACGTGATACTCGAATGGGCTGAGAAGAGGAATGAAGCGCGGGAGTGGATTTTTGACCCATTTTGCTCCCACCCGTTGCTGCCGATTGAACTGGCTCAGGAAACGCATAAGGTTTTTACGTGCTGCAATAACCCGGTCATCAAGACGATTCTCAAGGCATTGGCACTGGCGTTGCCAGAACGCGACATCCGTGAAATATTAAACAAGTTCGGGCGCGAAAAACGAGGCGAGGTGACCCTCAAGGAATTTCTCCTCTCTTTGTATAAGACAACCTGTTCGACATGCCGGACTGAGGTGACCGTCTCACGTTATCTTTGGGAGCGTGAACCGCTGCGAATGGTTCATAAAGTATTCTTCTGCCCGACATGTGACGCAATTCATGAAGAGGAAGTAAATGAGGAAGACCTGCACGCAGCGGATTCCATAGCAAAACAACCTCTACCACTTAAGTGGGCTTTCAATCGCCTGGGGGTGGTGCTAGGAAGTGGGAATGATGTTCTAAAAGATGCAATCGGATTGTACACTCACCGAGCCTTGTTGGCCTTGTTCACGTTGATCAACCGATTGGAAGCATTGCAGGTGGAGGAAAGCACAAAAACCATCCTGCGAGGCTTGGCCATCTGTGGATGTGATGGTGGAACAGGTTTTTGGAATGAAAGCGGCGACACTCCCAGCTTAAAACAATTGATCAAACCGGCAACATTTATCGAGTACAACATATGGCAGTATATGGAGAACTCGGTGGGGTATTTCACCCGTAGATGTGGTTCGACGATGGTGTGCGAGTACCCGGAAATGCCGAAAAGGAACGGCATTTGCGTTTTCAATGACAGGGCAAGATCAGCTTTTCCCCTCCCTGAAGCATTAAAAGTAGGGAGCATCATCATGCAGCTGCCAAGAATCAACCCGGTCTTCCTGACGCTGAGTGGATTGTGGACGGGTTGGATCTTTGGCCAGGAAAGAATTCGGATGATGCAGGGAGTATTTCACACAAGAGATTATGACTGGCAATGGCAAAGCAGAGCTTTGATCCCAAGCTTCAGCGTACTGTCCCGATTCTTACCCGGAGTGCCGTGTCTTGCCCAGGACGCGGACGCAACCAATGGATCTATCCTTGCCGATGGTATTGCATCGCAAGGCGCTGGATGGGTGATGAACTGGCACACATTTGATCCACAAGGCAGCGGGATCTATTTTGAGCTGGAAAAAATGAGCTTTGATCCCGTAACCCAATGGACCGAGCTAAAAGAAGAAATGAAATCAAAAATGCTGGACGGTACTTTCCTGGTGCC
This sequence comes from uncultured Anaerolineaceae bacterium, assembly GCA_964498605.1. Taxonomy (GTDB): domain Bacteria; phylum Chloroflexota; class Anaerolineae; order Anaerolineales; family Anaerolineaceae; genus JBGQAS01. The sequence continues at coordinate 11,366 of CAZCHK010000011.1, forward strand.
TGGTGCTCTGTACAGTTACGATCAATTGTTTGCCAGGATGATTTGCGTGTTATCCAAAGAAGCGCAGTTCATCCAGCAGGCTGATAATATCCCGCTGCCAAATCTTCAGATGCTCTTGAATGATATTATCTCCAGCACAAAAAAACTGGTGATCGCAGATCCTTCCCTTCCTGTCAGCGAAAGGAGGTGGAAGGCCAATGAGGAATAGTGAGCGGCCGTTTACCTTTCCACGCGCGTACCCAATCAAGGGGTGGATGAGCTGGTCATCGTGGGTGTCGCTGATTGTGCAGGAGTTGCTGTATTGGTTTGGGTTGAGGCGCTTGTCTGAGTCAGGGTTGCAGTTTCAGTCGGCAGCAAGGTCTCAGTCGGTGTTGCCGTTGCAGTAGGCGTTGGGGTGGGTGTCGGTGTTTTCGTGGGCACCTGTATCGTCAAAGTTGTTTTCTTTTCAGCATAATTCCCTGTTACACTCTTCGCCCTGAGCATCAATATGATGTCGCGGTTGGAAATGGCGTCCAGGTTCCATGAGTAAATTAATGATGAATTTTCTACCTCACGATCGGAAGTAAAAAGCAGGTTGAAGTTCTTTGGATCATCAGCACTTGCGTACAACAGCTCAAAGTCTTGAAAACCTTCCGTGGCATTCACGATACCAAAAACATCAAAGGGATCTGATTGGATGATGCCGTTGCCTGGAAGATTCGTGAACTCCAAGGCAATGTGAGGATCATCTGCTCTGCATTGACGATCAGGTGTGAAGTGCAGGTCGTCTTGGAAGTTGATCGATTCCGCCCAGGCTCTTCCCTGTGAAGTATTCGCGATCCAATCCCTGACCTTCTCATCGAGGATATTGAGTGTCAAGGTTTCCTTGATGTACTCCGAACATGCGTTGCTTGCCAAATAACCAGACCAGGTGTCAATTTCGACATTTTTCCACAGGTCCTCGTTTGCACCGAGCGGCATCTGGTCGAAAGCAAAGATCTCCGATCTTTGTTCATGACACCATTGACTGGGTTTTGTTCCGGAAATTGAACAGATGATCTCATCCACTATCCCGGGAGGGCGCTGAAATGCGGTTGGGCTGTTATCGGCCAGTTTTTGTATTCCATACTGCATGACGCGGGACCATATCGGCGCGGCACCGGTCAGACCGGAGCTGTCAATCATGGGAGTGTAATCGGCGTTTCCCACCCATACACCGATGACAAGGTCCGGGGTGTAGCCGATCGTCCAATTGTCCCGGAAATCGTTCGTGGTACCGGTTTTTACCGCCACAGGAAAGGAAAGATTTAATATGGAGTTGGAGCCGAACATGGGTGAACGGGCTTGATTGTCGGAAAGAATGGAGGAGATGATATAAGCGTGTTCCGGACGGATGACCTGGTTCCCTGGCGTGGGTTGGTGTTCAAAAACCAGCTGCCCCGCGTAATCCGTTATTCGCAGTATTGATACCGGCTCATTGCGAATTCCACCATTGGCAAAAACAGAAAATGCTGATGTCAGATCCAGCAAGGTAACCTCACCACCGCCCAGCGTTAAGGATAATCCGTAGTAGGATTCTGTCAGCGTGTTAATCCCCATCCTTCGGGCAAAGGCAAGAAAACCATCCTCTTCAGGAGTATCCGGGTCATCATAGATACCAACGAATTCCAGAGTCTTTACGGCGGGCACGTTATAAGAATTGGCAAGAGCAGAGCGAACCGTGACCGGACCGTGGAATTTACCATCGTAATTTACAGGTTCATAATCCGGGCTTGTGTCGAAAGGATCACTGGAGGGCCGGAAAGCGGATGGAATGTCCCAGATTAACGTGGAAGCGGTCCATCCTTTTTCAAAAGCGGCCGTGTAGGTTAATGGCTTGATGGAGGAACCAGGCTGCCGGGGTCTGATCGCCATGTTCACCTGACCGGAAATTGCCTCATCGTAAAAATCCGCCGAGCCAACCATTGCCAGTATTTCACCACTGGATGGTTCTATGGCAATCAGAGCACCATCCTGAACGTTTTTTCCCGACAGCGCTTGCACTTGTTCTGCCACGGCTTCCTCAGTGAAGCTTTGCAGGTCCGGGTCGAGTGTGGTGTAAACCTGGAAGCCAACTCTGTACATGGTTTCGGCACCATACTTCTCTTCCAATTCCCCAATGATGTATACTACCCAATGCGGGTACTTCATATTGAATTGCGGCCTTCGAAATTCAGTGTAAGCCAGTTCGCGCGCAGCCGCGGAGAGATCATCCTGGGTGACACAGACTGGCAGGATATCCGGACCAATATCAATACAGCTGCCCCTTTCTACCGAGAGGCTGTAGATCAATCCAAGGACCTGTTCAGCTCGGTGCAGGGTGTCTTCAGGATTGGTAAATATATCGTAAACAGAAGGAGCTTGAGGCAAACCGGCCAAAAATGCCGCCTGCCCCAAAGTCAGATTATCCGCCGAGGTATTAAAATACGTCTCGGCAGCTGCCTCGATCCCGTATGCCAGGTTGCCATAATTGATCTCATTTAGATACAATTCAAGGATTTGGTCCTTTGAATAGTGCTTCGTAATTTCCCCCGCCAGAATGATCTCCCTTCCTTTCCGATCGATCGTCTGCTCATACCGTTCATCGGGACCCAGCAGCAATATTCTGGCCAGCTGCTGCGTAATCGTAGAGGCTCCTGAAACTACGTACCCGGAAGTGTAGTTCTGCCATAGCGCGCGCGTGACGGCTGCCAGGTCATAGCCTGGATTTGTGTAAAAATTCTTGTCCTCCGTAGCGAGCGTCGCCAGTATGATGTACGGCGAAACATCCTCCAGGTTTACATAAGTGCGCCGTCCCCCATTGGGATCGATCACCTCGTAAAGCAAATCGCCATTGCGGTCGAAAATCCGTGTCGTTTCAAACAAGGATGCTTTATTTTGCAGTTCTGTGACATCAGGCAGGGAAGCTTTAAGATTATAAAATTTAATCAGAAAGAAACCTCCAACGCCGATACCCGCGACCAGAACGAGTAAAACCAGAAAGGTCAGAAATATGATGAAACAGCCTAAAGGTTTTTTGGTTTGGAGAACCTTTTTGTACCAGTGAACAATATTCCACTTCTCATTTGTCAAAGGGTCTGGCGCGTTGGTTGTTCTTTCTGGAACGGGGGCAGCTGACAAGTTCGGGCCGCTTTCAGCACTTACGCCAGGCTCGACCCCTGAAGGTGTTTGATCTTTGAAGGAAGGGGGGAGAGCAGCATCCTCAGGTGACGCGGGTGAAGAAGCGTTCGCGTCCGGGTCCGGCATCTGGCCTGGGGTGAGACTGGTGTTGGATTCATCCATGATATTACCTCTGCATTGATTCTAGCATATTTGAAAATTCAACTGGAATCGTAGGGTAGATAGCTTGATTCATGTTGTAGAATATATAGTAGACACAATCGAGTAAAACCATTACGATGAGTGCATGACAGGTGAAACATGAAATCTCAAACAACAAATGAAAAATTGTTATTGATGATCGCGGTCGTTCAAGCGCAGGACGCCGATGGAGCAGCACACGCGCTGCTCGATAAAGGATATAAGGTAACCAGGTTGCCATCCACTGGCGGGTTTTTAGGTAGAAGGAACGCCACATTATTAATTGGTTTGCCGAAAGAGAAACAAGCAGACGCCATGCAGATCCTCAAAAAAAACTGCCGCGAAAGAACCGAATATATCGCTGTTCCTCTGGAAAGCGCGCCATTGCCAATTCCCACACCCACACCCATCACGATTGGAGGAGCGACGGTTTTTGTGCTCGAGGTGGAGCATTTCGAGGAGGTTTAAATGAAACTGATTCTGGCTATCCTTCGAGATCCTATCCATGAAGAAATCACGCAGGTTTTAAATAATTCTGGCTTTCGCGTGACATTGGTCGCATCGACAAGCGGCTGGTTGAAGAAAGGATTGACGACGCTGCTGATAGGCGTCGATGATGATCAGGTCGAGGCTGCGCTTGACTGCTTGCGTGCCAATTGCCCTGTACATGAAGATCCTCAAAGTCATAATGCCACGATCTTCGTTCTAAAATCATCCGGATTTGATCACTTCTAATACAGCTCACAACCAGGGCTTCAGTTTTACTCGTGGAATTCTTCGACCTGATAGCGGTAAACGTTCAGATGTTTTTCTTTCCACAAATTGGACGTAGCGCCCATTTTTAAGCACAGATGCGAAAGGAATTCCTCTACTTGAGGCAGCTGCTCCCAGACCTGGGGGAGGAACGTTGCCCGGCGGGTGCCGTGTTCTAAAACAACACCATCGATATGAGGTCGTAATCCTTGAATTAATTCAGCAGGGTCAGCATATTCATAAAAAACAGGCGCTGACAATCTTGAGATTTCAATGCGGATGGCTGGCAGCTCTGGGTCTGTTACTGGATGGAATCGGTAGTCATGCAGGGCGGCTGCAACAGCATGTTCCTGTACGTCAGCAATCAATGGCTGATAGGCTTCCAAAGTGCCAATGCAGCCCCGTAAAGCACCGTTCTGGGTTAATGTTACAAATGACGCGCCATGTGAAGACAACGAGGAAGTAGCTGCGGATAAGTTGATGGGCGGCAGATCACGATGATTGACAGCAGCTTGAATGGATGCGCGAGCCAGCTTCAGTAAAACCACCTGTTCATCTTTGGTTAAATGTATCGATTCCATTTGACACCTTCTCCATGTTTTAAGTATATCCGAAGGGTGGATTTGGGGATGAGTTCAGTGGCACAAACCTTGCAATTCTATCGATGGTTAAGGTATATTCAATTCAAATGGTAAACCAACCTGTCAACCCGGATGAGAATTCTCAAGTTCCCCAAAGCACAGCGCTCGATGATGCCCAGGATCAGCCAGCGACCGAATCAAATTTCGTGCCTCAGCGTCGCCAGCCCTCCATGGCCACTCCTTCATCGATGAGTATCTGGAACAGTCTTCAAACGTTCCTCGCCGTGGCCATTGTGCTGGCGACATTATTCACCATGTGGAATCCCGCGAACCTGTTTTCCAATAAACTGTTTGACCGTACCTGGAATGCGTATTCAGCAGCAAACGCGAGTGAACCAATCCCTGTCGGCGCTTCAACGCAGGCGACCGCGGGGACGGGACTGATCGGAATCGTCGCAGGTCATTATTCCAAGGATCCAAATCAGCACGATCCGGGCGCGGTTTGCCCAGATGGATTGGAGGAGGAACAGGTGAATTTCGATATTGCGTACGCGGTGATGCAGAAATTAACCGCGATGGGTTATACTGTTGACCTGTTGCAAGAATGGGATCCAAAACTTCAAGGGTATCAGGCCATGGCATTGGTATCCATCCATAACGATACCTGCCAATACTTAGGGGAAGAATACACGGGTTTTAAAGTGGCATCTGCAATCGCCAGCGCGATTCCTGAAAATGATTCACGGCTGACCAACTGCCTGATAGATCGCTACCAAGCTGCAACTGGAATGAAATTCCACTACAACACGATCACTACCGACATGACCTATTATCATAATTTCTACGAGATCAACAGTCAGACGCCTGCCGCGATCATTGAAACAGGTTTTCTCAATCTCGACAGGGTGATATTAACTGAACATACCGATACTGTCGCGCAGGGCATCGTGGATGGGATCTTATGTTTTATACGCAACGAATCAGTCACGGAATACCAAACCAATCCCTAGGATGGAGCGCTGATTGATTGTCACGGAATTGCTAGATCTGGCCAAGAGTGCCATGAAAAAGGGGGAAAGGATTGAGGCAAGGCAGTACGTTGTTCGAGCTTTAAAGATCGACAGCCAATCAGAAGATGCCTGGTTAATCCTTGCGGCGGTTGCGAGCCCGGAAGCCAGTGTCGCGTATCTTCAGCGTGCCCTGCGGATCAACCCTGAGAGTATCCGCGCGCAAAAAGGCATGAAGTGGGCGGTCGAGAGACTGGTACAGTGGGAATCGAAGCAGTCGAAAAAAGAAACCGAATCACCTCTTCACCAGGATTTTCCACGTGTGCCGTCTGTTCCGCTGGAAACTGAAAAGCCCCCAAACCTGGCGGATGTCACCCTGGAAAGTGAGAAAGCCCCATATGCTGCGGATGTGCCTGACAACGATGGTTTTTTGACTGTCAAAAAACAAGCGCGACCAAAAAAGGAGAAAAAAGGGCAGGGGATCGCACGAACTCACCAGCGAAAAAAAATGTCACCTGTTTTGCTGATCGGAATACTGGGCACATTGATGGTGTGCTTTACCGCGCTGGTCGTTTTTGTCGGGCTGCCGCAGTGGGAGGCTCTTGCCAACAGTGCGCACATTTCCACGCGACAAGCCAATGTGCTGTTCAAACCCACATTAACCCCAACTGTGACACCTACTTACACCCCGACCGCGACCGCGACACCGACTCCGACTTTGACTCCCACAGAAACTGCAACACCAACCATCACACCTTCGCCATTCCCGACTGCGACATATAAACCGTATCAGGGCAGCAGCGAAGGGTACCTTCCGCCGAATATCGATGTGGAACCCAATCAGCGTTGGATCGATATTGACCTGACCCACCAGATGCTGTACGCGTATGTGGGAAATTCGATCGTGAACTCATTCCTCGTCTCAACGGGCACATACCTGCATCCGACAGTGACAGGTCAATACCATATTTACGTAAAATACTATTCGACCACGATGAGCGGACCTGATTATTATTTGACCAATGTTCCCTATACCATGTATTTCTATTACGGTTATGGTATTCATGGAACGTACTGGCACAGCAATTTTGGCACGCCTATGAGCCATGGGTGTGTGAATATGTACACTCCCGATTCTGAATGGCTGTTCAATTGGGCGTCTGTGGGCACTCTGGTGAACATTCACTATTGATCAGAAAACATCATGCCAAAAGAAGAACTCCACAACCTGACTCGCCGCGATTTTCTCAAAATCAACACGCTTTTTTTCCTCACTCCCGTGATCTCCTCCGTGGCTTCGAGAACAGGAATCGCGGATCATTTTTCCTTTTCCGGCGAGAAAACTCCCGCTCTGGGCAGGATCACCAGTAATAACGCTGATGTATTTGACGCCCCTTCCTCCTACGCAAAAAAGCTGAAAACTTACTGGAAAGACCTCATCTATCCGATTACGGATGTCACGGTGGGTGATGAACCCGCCCATAACCGGATCTGGTATGAGTTAGGCGGTGAAGGGTATGTTCATTCAGGGGTCGTCCAACCCGTAGAGATTCAAATTAATCCACCGGTCGTGGATATTGCTGAGACAGCAAGACTTGCCGAAGTCACTGTTCCATTCACGGATGCGATCTGGGATCCGCGAATACCATTCGTCACCGCTTATCGTCTTTATTATGGAACGACATTTTGGGTCGTGGCCAGTATTCTCGATGATGGTGATCATTGGTATATCATCCAGGATGATTATTACAAGATCCAGTACTACGTTCATGCGGAGCATCTCCGCCTTGTTGAGCGAACAGATTTGACACCACTGTCTGCGGATGTCGCTCCCGAGCATAAACGGCTGGAAGTAAATTTAGAGCAACAAGTAGTAATCGCTTACGAAAATGAGCAGCCGGTTTTTATGAGCAAAGCTGCCACAGGAGCAATATGGCAATCTGCGAGATATGAGACTCCGCTCGGGAGGCATTATATAACGCACAAACGTCCCTCAAGGCACATGACCAGCGGAAATCTGGCTTCTCCCACCGGGTACGATCTACCAGGAGTGCCATGGGTGACGTATATTACTGACAACGGCATCTCATTTCATGGTACATACTGGCATAATGATTTTGGTAAGCCCCGCAGTCATGGATGCATTAATCTGCCATCACCCGCTGCGAAATGGGTATATCGCTGGAGTCTACCGACCGTTGCTTTTGAGGATGATTTGGAATGGGTCTATGCCGGAACCAGAGTGGATGTCATCAAGGGATAAAAATGAAAAAGGCATTGTTCGAAGGGTTAGTGTTCTCTGAAGATGATCAGCCGATCAGCGTGAAGTACATCGGCGATGATCCCTGTTATGTGATGAATGATCAGGGATTCTTAAGGCACATTTCTTCTGAGCTGATAGATCGTCAGGTGCTGGATTTTTTTAAGAAGCAGATGGAAGGGAAGGAAGGGTTGATTTCTGAGCAGACCAGCAAGATGCTCGGACAGGATGACATATTCACCAGGGCAATGATCGAAAACCAGCTGAAAAATCTCGACGCGCATTTTCAGCAGATGCTGGATCAAGGAATCCCTCAGGAAACACGAACGTATCTGGGAATGGTGGGTTTCAAAGTTGTCGTGAACTTGCATGGTGAGGTGCTGGAAGTCATTCAACCGTCTCGCCCAGTCGATGGGGAAGATGAATAGTTTGTTAACAGGATATTTATGGATTTTTTTGCGTGTTCGGTTAAAATAACGGTATGACGAATTCAGATATCATTGAAGTAACGGAAGCAAGTTTTGAATATGGTGTCATCGCGTTTTCGCAGAACCCACCTGTTGTTGTGGCTTTCTGGGCTGAATGGTGCAAACCCTGTAAAACGCTGGGTTTGATCCTGGAAAAACTCGCCAATGAAGATGCGGGAAGTTTTCGGCTTGCGAGAGTCAATATCGATCACAATCCCAACCTGGCCATACGCTTTGGAGTGCGTAGCATTCCTACATTAAAGGTATTTGTGAACACCCAGGTTGCGAGTGAATTGGTGGGGCTGCAGGATGAAAACCGGGTACGGGAGTTCTTAGGTCAGATCGCGACCCCGAGCCCGTTCATGCTTCTGGCAGAAAAGGGAGACTCATTGCTCCGCGACAGAAAATGGAAGGAAGCAGGCAGCAGTTTTAACGAGTTAATCACCAACGAGCCGGATAATAACCGTTTCAGGATGGGATTGGGAATCGCGCTTGAGGGGATGGGCAAACCCTATCAAAGTCTGGACATGCTGGATTCCATCACCAGCGGTCAGGAGTACAACCGCGCATTGACACTGACAGAACTGGTGAAAGTGCAAATAGCTTCCCTGGAGGAAAAACTGCCGCTTCAATCCGATACCGACACGGCATTCGCCAACTGCATCCGATTGACACTACGGCAGCAGTATGAATCCGCGCTGGATGGTCTGCTGGATATCATCAAGAGCGACAAAAACTATCGAAACGGCATGGCCCGGAAAGTTTTTTTGAGCATACTTGAAGTACTCTACGGGAGCGAGGATATCGTTCGAAAGTACCGCTCAGATCTTGCGAGCGCCTTGTTTTAACCAGAAGCAAGCAGAAAAAAGTCGCTGTATCTTCAGCGACTTTTTATTATTGCCACCGTTCGGATCTCAGCGGAGGATCATTTCTCCCCAATAGGTTGGATCGGTGAAACCAGTTCGGTACTGGTTGTTGGACATCATGGTCTGTTGGATTATCTGTTCCGGGGAATCGTTGTCGTTTACTGCGATTGTGAAACCCAACCTCATACCCGCGTAAGGTGTGACGCCGATCATGGACCAGGGGATCTTAAACTCGACTCGATAAAGGTCATCTTCCAACTCCGTCGCGATTTCAACCACATCTCTGGTCCCAGCGACACTTGAAGGGTACCAGAGATATGCTTCTTTGGGTCCGCTGGTACTCTCGTAACCGGGAGAGATGCCAATTTGGTAATCGTCCGATGAAAGATATTTCGCATAGAAATCGCTCATCAAATTAGTGTCAATCAGCAGCTCAACGCTGTCCCCTTTGTAGATTTCGGCGCCCGTGGCGTACTGCACATAGTTGTCATCCCGGACTTTGACGCCCACATATAAATACGAAGCATCCCAGCCAAGCATGTAAGAGGCTTGCAGATCCTCAGCACCCTCCCAGTTGCTGGCTCCGTAAACGACATGATCCATACCATACTCCCTTGAGAAAGGTTTCCAATCCCCCCAATTTCCATCCAGCACAGGCTTGGTATTCAAAAAGTATGAATTCACGATCGGTCCCGGCCGGACGGGTGTGGACGTCGGGAGCGAGGTGTTGGTGGGATTGGATGTTGGTGTTGGGGGATTCGTGGTTTCTGTTGCGGCTGCCACGTCCGGGGTGTCCTCAGGCGAGGACGTTTCCAGGTTGCCTTCTCCCACTGTCCAAGTCGGGGGGAATGCCGGGGCGAACAAAGCGGTCAGGGTTAAATCAGGCGTGGGATTGGAGGGACTGGCAGGGGCGAGAGGATAGTTACACCCGCTTGCCATCAATAAAAAGACCATCACTGCAAAGATCAAATATTTACGCATATCAACCTCCATGATCACATACATTATAGAACAAATCGTGAAAATGAAATATCGTGAATCACGTGTTCTCCACTTCCTTTTGTTGCCGTTCAAGAAAACTAACGCTTTCGATATGATATGTCTGAGGAAACATGTCTATTGGGACCACCTTTTTTAATTCAAAACCATGCTGCATCATTAAACGCAAATCTCTGGCAAGCGTGGAAGGATCGCAGGATACATAGATGATCGCTTTTGGGGAAATCCTTACGATAGATGAAATCACTCCCGGGTGCAGACCGGCTCGCGGTGGATCCAGGAGAATCAGATCCGCTTTCAAAGTCATGCGGGGGAGGATTTTTTCAACTGAACCGGGATACAGCCGGCTGTTACTGATTTGACCCAGGTTCTCAGTGTAATCCTCACACGCGGAAGTAGAGGATTCGATAGCAATGATGTTGTCGCACAGCGGCGCTAGAAATTTGCTGAACAAACCCACACCCGCGTATAGATCAAAGATCGTCGGATAATCGCCTTGCTGAACATAATCACGGATCATCCAGACCATTTGCGCCGCCGCGACCGTGTTGACTTGAAAGAATGATCCGGCTGTAACTTTGAACTCCTGGTTTGATAATCCATACGTGACGAAATTATCTCCCGCGATGGTCACAGCGTGATCTGGATAATGATGAACGATCGAGGCCGGGAGTTCGCAGAAAATTCGCGGGACATCGGGGCGACATGAATGCAACATCATCAGAATGGTTTGGTCACTGCCTTCACGAATAACCAGGCGTTCCATGTTGTGGCCTTGCGAGAAGGTGCAGCCGGACAGAAATGCTGCGATTGCCTTCGAAGGCAGGTGGCACTCGGAGAGTGGAATGATATGATGGGAACGATGACCCTGTAGACCGAGCCTGCCCTGAGGATCGACGTGAAACTGCATGACATTTCGATACTGCCACTCATTGGAGCATTTGATCATCGGATGTACCGGTGGGGCCACGATTTTACCGAGACGGGACAGCTGCTCACTCAAGATGTTTTCTTTATACCTGATTTGGGATGGGTAAGACATGTGTTGATAACTGCATCCTCCACACTTCATGAAGTACCTGCATTTGGGTTGAATTCTTTCTGGGGACGGGCGCAGAATCCCGGCCAGCTCACCCGTGGCGTAACCTTTTCTGCGCGAACGAATTTCTGCGAGAACCCTTTCCCCTGGCAGACAGTATGGCGTGAACACCGGCAGACCATCTGAGGAACTGCAGATCGCATCTCCCCCGTAAGCCATGCCCATTACATCCATTTCGACTGTCATTCGACAATTTTACTTTGAGAAAAGATTTTTTTCTTTCTTCTCAAAAAAAATCCCCCGTGGGGATTTTTATGTACATGATGGGGATTTAGATATCCAGGTTTCTGACATTCTTCGCGTGCGTTTGTATGAACTTGGTTCGAGGCGGGACGGCGTCTCCCATGAGCATATCAAAAGTGCGGTCGGCAATGGCAGCATCCTCTATGCTGACCTCCAACAGCGTCCGGTTTTCTGGGTTCATGGTCGTTTCCCACAGCTGTTCGGGATTCATTTCACCCAGACCTTTATACCGGGAGATAGACGCTTTTTCCGCGTTAGCGCCCATTTCCTTCAGTATCTGGTTCTTTTCATCTTCGTTGTAGGCATAGCGAATATTGTTTCGAAGTTGAATTCGGTACAGGGGAGGTTGGGCGATGAAGAGATGTCTTTCATCAATAAGATCCTGCATGTACCGAAAGAAAAATGTCAACAGGAGGGTACGGATGTGACTGCCATCAACATCAGCATCACACATCAGGATGACCCGGTTGTAGCGCAGGTTGTCCAGTCCAAAATTGTCCCCGATCCCTGTGCCCAGCGCAGAAATGATCGACTTGATCTCTTCGTTGCCGAGCATTTTGTCCAGGCGAGCCCGTTCGGTGTTGAGGATCTTGCCGCGCAAAGGAAGAATGGCCTGGAAATGACGGTCGCGACCCTGCTTGGCTGAACCACCTGCGGAGTTGCCCTCCACAATATACAGCTCGGTTTTCGAAGAATCACGTTCTGAGCAGTCCGCCAATTTCCCCGGCAGCGTAAGGCTTTCCAAAGCGGATTTGCGGATAACGAGATCGCGGGCTTTCTTCGCGGCATCGCGAGCCCGCGCAGACGTCAGGCACTTTTGGACGATCGCTTTGGCGGTCTGGGGGTTTTGCTCCAGGAATGTATAGAATGCTTCACCAACGACCTGCTGGACATATGTTTGCACTTCAGGGTTCATCAATTTGACCTTGGTTTGAGATTCAAACTGGGGGTCACGATGTTTGATGCTGACGATCGCGGTCATTCCTTCGCGAGTGTCCTCTCCTGAAAAATTCGCATCAGCATCCTTCAGCAGGTTTGATTTCCTGGCGTAATCATTGATCACGCGGGTGATGGCAGTCCTTAAACCCGTCAGATGCGTGCCGCCATCAATCGTATTGATCGTGTTGGCAAAGGCATACACTGATTCCGCGTAGGCATCGGTGTACTGAACAGCAGCTTCGATACCGACACTCTCCACTTCTTTTTCAACATAAAAAACTTGATGCAGGGTGTCGCGGTTTCTGTTAAGGAACCGGACAAATGACTGGATGCCTCCCTCGAAGAAGAACGTGATTTCTCTGGTAGGAATACGCTCATCGATCAGCTTGATCAACACCTGTCTGGTGACAAATGCCATTTCGCGCAGTCTCTGAGCAAGCGTTTCAAACTTGTAATCCACGTCGCCTTTAAAGATGTCCGGGTCAAACTTAAAGGTGGTTTCTGTGCCGTTGTGGCGCCATGTTGACTTGCCGATCATCTTTACTGCTTCTTGAGGAATGCCGCGTTGATAGCGTTGAAAATATATCTTCCCGTCGATGTGAACTCTGACTTCACACCAGCTGGACAGGGCATTGACAGCAGACACGCCGACCCCGTGGAGTCCACCACTGACCTTGTAGCTGCCGCCCCCGAATTTCCCTCCCGCATGGAGGATTGTCATCACCACTTCCAAAGCGGAAATCTTTTTATCCGGATGAATGTCAACAGGAATTCCCCGGCCATTGTCGCGTACAGTTACGCTGCTGTCTTCATGGATCGTGATAACGATTTCATTGCAGACGCCTGCCAGCGCTTCGTCGATCGAGTTGTCAACGACCTCGTATACGAGATGATGCAGCGCTTTTAGATCGGTGCCACCCACGTACATGCCCGGTCTGCGGCGGACAGCCTCCAAACCTTCCAGAATTTGAATGTCCTTGGCACCATAAGACAGATTAGAATTGACAGAATCAGACATGATACCTTTCATGCAAAAAAACTAGTTCGTTTTTATCACAGCTGAAGCTTGCCGTGATTTTTCTTTCAACCATACCAAACCAGAACGAAAATAAAAGAAACTCGCGGCAACCAGAGCGGTGTAGATGAACGCGTGTCCGATGATCCCTACCAGAAGCCACCAGGAATTGGTTGGAGGGATGTTCCAGATCATGTTGAGACCGATGTTGAGTAACATGATGGTGGTTACAAACAAACCCGCGCCTGATGAGCGTGTCCGGACTAGCTGCGTGCTCAGGCGAATTGATTGCCACGCGTTCAATTTTTCGACAAAAATTCCATGAGCCGAAAAAACAAATGGAAGCAAAACCCAGAGCAGTATCAACCCCATGAAAAAAATCCCGATCTCCGCGATAACGGAAGCGGCGGTGAGGATGATGTTCGAGAATATTGAAACCGGAACGCTGATGAGAATCAGCAGCACGATGAGAATCACTGTTAACAGGATCGACTGACCGGTCATCCAAAAAATGCTTTTCACTTTTGGCTTCGAGATCTCCATCACGGTCGCGTCGCAGATCCAGTGGAAAAAGAGTGCACCGAAGAAGATGCCTGCAATGAAAAGCGCGATTCCCAGCAGAACATGCCCTTGGCCGTATGGAAACGGTATTGATATTGGACTTAGCGCTAAGGGCGAGAGCACTTCACTTCTCCACCACAACAGGCTGGTCAGACCAACTGGCACTGCTCGAAGAAGGGAAAAGAAATTCATGCTGGCGAATATTTTCCACATTTCCGTGGCCAGTTCCAGCATATCCTGCATGCCAGAATAAGATTCCCAGGCGGAGATCATGCTTTCCCAGTTTGAGCTGAGAACTGCTTCAAAACTCAATCGCGGACCAAACCACAGGAACAGATCTAATACAATGGGCGGAATGATTAAATAGAGTTTCTGAGTAACTAGATTGAATCCCTGTACCATCGAGGGTATTAATCGAGGAGGATAGATTTGGGATGTCTTCGTGGGGATTTCCATAGCAGTCCTGAATTTTACCATAGCCCGTTTTTTGGAAAGGAATCAGCCTTGTCACACAGCCCACGAAAGGCTAAAATCTCACTTGTGCAGGAGAGAAACGCTTTTCCTTCTTTGAGAGATTTCAGCATCCTCATTGCTGTCGTTGCGATGGTTTATGTCTTTGTGCCGCTTTTTACGCAGGAGATTCGGTCACTTGAGATTGAGCTGTTGAATATTCAATTTGAGTTTCCAGTCAATTTTGGATCTCTCATGTCTGTCACGGCAGCTCTGCTTGCCTCTACGGGCGTGGATTGGTTAATGGAAGCTCATCCAAATGCTGTGCAAAGAACGCGTTTTCTTCATTGGGTTTTACCCGGTTTGACTGCCTGGGCCATTGGCGTTCCTCTTTCCCAGATCGCCAGGGGACCAGGCTGGTGGATCGTTTTAGGATTGGGAATTTTGCTCCTGTCCGCAGTGATCCTGGGGGAGTATTTCACAGTGGATCATCAAAATGACCGCTACATGCTTGCCAGTATCGGGCTGATCGCGGTTACGTTTGCTTTGTTTTTAATTTTTACGGTAGCCATTAATGGCATGGGCACGCGGTTATATTTTCTTGTCCTGGCCATGATTCCTTTTTCCACCCTGGCATCACTCCGGATCCTTTCTTTGCGCTTGGACAGAGGAGGAAATTGGTTTTGGGCAATAGGAATTGGTTTGATTTTGGGGCAGCTGGCTTTTGGATTACACTATTACCCGATATCCGCTATTCAATTTGGATTGATCTTGACCGGCTGCCTCTATCTCCTGACGAGCATCAGCGTCATGATCCAAAAGCAGGAATTGCGGAGATCAACCTGTTTCGCA
The DNA here is from genome assembly GCA_964498605.1 of uncultured Anaerolineaceae bacterium. Taxonomy (GTDB): domain Bacteria; phylum Chloroflexota; class Anaerolineae; order Anaerolineales; family Anaerolineaceae; genus JBGQAS01. The sequence continues at coordinate 26,776 of CAZCHK010000011.1, forward strand.
CCACTCATCATCTTTTGTATCTTCATTGGGATCACGATTTTTATCCGCATCTAAAGATGAACGAGGTCCTCATATCCAAACGCCATTTGAAAAGAATCATCAGATATGCGGCGCGTTCCGCCCCGCTGGAAGTGTGTGGTGTTCTTGCGGGCTCACACGAGCGGATATCCCACATTTTTTCAGTGCCCAACATGCTGCAGAGCGCATCACGGTTCAGCATGGAACCCGGCAAGCAGCTGGGTGTGCTCAGGAAACTCGACCGGTTGGGCATTGACATGGTCGGGTTTTATCACTCTCATCCCAACGGCCCCGATCGGCCGTCTGTAACGGATTGCCGGTTGAATTTGTTTCCAAACATCATCAGTCTGATTGTTTATTTTGAAAGTGACGCGTGGAGGGTCAATGCATTCCTGATGCAGAAGCACTCGTATTCGCCACTGCTGTTAATTGAAACGTTTCCGTAGTGCATGCAGGTTAAGAAACGGAATTACTAGGTATCCCTTTCGAGCTGTAAGGGAGTCGAATTTTCATGTATGGTTTTTTGATACAAATAGCGAATGTTACGTTTGTGCAGTTCTTCTGCCACCCCGCCCAATAAGACCCTGCTTTTACCGCAGGATTCAATCGTTATTTCATCAAGCAGTTCAAATGCGTTCCTTTTTTTCGCCGCGGACTTTACAGCTTTGCGAAGCGTGGTGATGTAAGCGATATTATCCCTTGCCGCGGTTTCGATTTCACCTCTTAAGATGATGTCCCCGTGGCCTTGCACGATATTTTCCAGACCCATTTTACTGATACGTTTGATGGTGGAAATGGTCTCCTCTTCATCGCCATCCACGAAGAATGGTATGGGCATGAAAGCATCCCCGCAGAATAAAACACGGTCTTCCTCCACCAGAATTGAGATGCCATCCACGCTGTGTCCGGGTGTGGGTATCAACTGCAGGTTCTTTTTGCCCACGCGCAGTGAAAAGATCCCCGCATCGAACGTGAGATGCGGGTGAACCAGTTTTGTGCCTTTGTAAATGGCGTTTGATTTTTTTGCGGATTCGAGTGATTGGGCGCCTTTTTGGCGCATCAACTGGCTGCATTTTTCGTGGGCGATGATGCTTGCCCCTGGGAAATAACCATTACCCCAGCAGTGATCCGCGTGATAGTGGGTGTTGATGATATAGCGGACCGGGAGGGCCAGGGTTTCTTCGAGAAATGAGCGCATTTCCAGGGTTTCTTCCGGAGTAGCCAGCGTATCAATAAGCACAGTCCACTGTGGGCCCACAATGGCCCCGGCTGTTACCTGGGCGTAAATTTCACTTTGAAACCAATATACGTTTTCTGAAACTCGTTCTCTTTGCATTGGACCAGCTTTCTTACAATTCTAGAGATTAGCATAGTTTATATGAAATGTCAAAAAAAGCCATGAAATAGTGTCATATATCACCACAATGCGTGACAAAAAAGCGGTTTTCCGACCGCTTTCATGTTTTTCAGTGAGACCGCTGCGTTTCCAGCGAGTAGCCTGGAATTTGCATTTTCTTCTCCAATAATTCAAGCAGAAGTGAGAGGATCATGACAATAGCCAGGTAGATGATCGCGGCGACGATGTAGGGTGTAAACGCGTCGTACGTGGCGGAAACTGCGTTGTCTACTTTTTTCATCAAATCGATGACGGGAATCAGGTACACGACCGCGGATGCTTTCAGCAGGGCAATTGGTTCATTGGACCAGGCAGGGATGACGAGCCGAATTGCCTGTGGAAGAATTATGTTCATGATGGATTGCCATTTTGACAGACCCAGCGCGCGGCCGGCAGTCATCTGACCTGAGCCGATTGCCTGGATCGCGCCGCGGAAATACTCAGATTGGTATGCCCCGCTGTTCAGGCCAAGCACCAGATACGCGGCGATGATGGGGCTAAACTTGATATTCAATTCAGGCAGAGCATAATACACAATGAACAGCTGGACCAGCAGGGGGGTTCCTCGGAACAATTCCGTGTACACAAAAGCCAACCACTTGATCCCCCACGGGGCGTAGACGCGGATGATGGCCGTGGTAAGCCCAAGCGCGATGCCGATTACCAGACCAATCCCTGTGATTTGCATACTGACCACTGCGCCCTGCAGGAAATCGGGGAGAAGTCGAAGCGCTTTTGAAAAGAACTCCATGGCTACTTTCCTGCCTTTTTCTTGTCACCTTCGTGCTTGCCGTACAGCTCGGTGATCTTCCAGAGGAATTCCTTCGTCCGCTGGTACTTCGGGTTGTTAAACATATCATTGGGCGAGCCCTCTTCCACCACCACGCCTTTTTCCATGAAAACGATCTTATCAGCCACCTCGCGCGCAAAACCCATTTCATGCGTGACCACCAGCATGGTCATATTGCTTTCTGCCAGCTTGCGCATCACCTCCAGGACCTCGCCGATCAACTCCGGATCCAGCGCGGATGTGGGTTCGTCAAACAACATGATCTTGGGATTCATCGCCAGAGCTCGCGCGATGGCAACCCGCTGCTTCTGACCGCCGCTGAGCTGTCCCGGGAAGTGACCTGCCCGATCCGACATTCCCACGCGGGCAAGCTCCTCTTCAGCGATCTTTTTCGCCTTGTCTCTGGATAATTTGAGAACCCTTGACGGACCTGTCATGACATTCTCAAGCGCGGAAAGGTGATTGAAGAGCAGAAAATCCTGGAACACCATGCCGATCTGCTTGCGGACTGCGTCTTCGCTGGTTCCTTTGGCGGTGATTTCTTTCCCATCAAATATGATCTTCCCACCGTCGGGATGGTTGAGAAGGTTGATGCATCGCAGGAGAGTGCTTTTTCCGGTACCGGATGGACCAATGATGACGACGGTTTCACCCTCTTTGACATTTAAATTGACGCTCTTGATGATCTGATTGTGTCCAAAAGATTTGGAAAGGCTGGTTATTTCAAGGATATTCTTGTCCACGTTACTCCATTAAAAACCAGGCAGCCTGGTTCTCTTTTCTAGTAGATCCAATAAGCGGTTGAAAGCAAAAATGAAAACAAAATAAATTAGAGCAGCAATCGCATATGCTGCCAGATAATTCTTGGTTGTGCTGGCGATATTCTCCAGATTCTTAAGAACTTCGGGAACCCCAACGACGTAGGCCAGCGAAGAATCCTTTAACAGATTCGCCACTTCATTCGACCAGGGCGGAATGGCGATCCTCAGTGCTTGAGGAAGGATGATCGAGAAAACAGCCTTGCTCTTGTTCATTCCCAATGCTCGGGCCGCGGTCATCTGTCCTGAACTGACAGATAGAAGCGCGCCGCGAAATATTTCCAGCTGGTAGCCGGACGAGATGATCGCCAGAGCCAGGGCGCAGGCCCAAAAAGCTCCCAAATTAACCACGTTTGCCAAAACAAAATACAGCAAAAAAAGCAGTACGACAGGTGGGATTCCGCGCATCACGCGGCTGTACAGGGTGATGAGGAATGAACTGAGCTTTCCACCAAAAAGGGTTGCGATCGCAAGCATCAAACCTATTATGAATCCAGTGGGCAGGGCGATGGCCGTGACGGCCAGTGTAATACCCAGGCCGCTTAAGACGAATATCAAAGAAGTGGAGGTCACAGTATTCTCTATCAATGGCGAGGGCTTTTATGCCCTCGCCAGAGTGATGATCTACTCAGTCACCAAAGTATTCAAGGATCAGGGCGTCGACAAATCCCTCCGCCTGGAGTTCCTCAATGGCAACGTTGATGGCGTCAGCAATCGTGGTGGCGCCTTCCGGTATGATGATGTGCATCGGCCCGCTGGAGACCTCCGCCTCGTATGCGATCATGAAGCCGTTGATGGCTTGCATGAGAGACTTGATGACGACATCGTCGCCCATGATCACGTCGATCCGACCTGCCTGCAGGTCCAGCGCAGCCACATCAAATCGCTCGTAACTGATCATGTTTTCGGCAGGCATCAATCCACTGTCGACGAGGGTGGACTGAACCCAGTCCAGCTGAACCGTGCCGCTCTGCACGCCGATCTTGTAATTGGCAGCGTCTTCAGGAGCAGCGATTGTGCCTGTGAAATCCTCACGCACCAGGAAGGCATCCGCAGCTTCGTAGTAAGCGCTCGTGAAATCGACATTGGCATCCCGTTCTTCATCATAGTTGAATGCGGCGATGGACGCATCGATTTTGCTGGTCTGAATTGCAGCGATCAGGCTGTCAAAAGGCATCTGTTCCCAAACAAGTTCCACGCCCAGCTTGTCGGCGATGGCCTGCATCAGCTCAACATCAAAACCCGCGTAACCACCATTTTCATCGATGAACTCAAATGGTGGATAATCCGGGGAAGTGCCGACAACGATCTTTCCTGCTTCTACGATGTCGTCCCATGTTTTCACCTTGGGACCGCAGCCAGCCAAGAGCAGACTGACCAGCATGAAACTAACCACGACCAATAACACTTTCTTTTTCACGTCTTCCTCCTTGTAGAGATTGAGCTGAAGCTCATGTAATGCAAATATGATTATAGCATAACGCATTTTGACAACAGACAAGCAGATTATCCTTTACAATACGTATCATCATCAGAAAACGAGAAGCCATGACCAAGTTCATCCGTTGCGATTTTCACTGTCATACCGAGGGTTCCCCGGATAGCCTGACCACATACCGGGATATCCAGCAAATGCTTGGAAGAACCGCTGTCGATAAGATCTGCGTCACCGATCATGATGCGATCGAGAGCGCGATGCGGATGCACGAAAAAGACCCCGAACGCATCATTGTGGGAGAAGAAGTGATGACAACGGGTGGAGAGCTGCTCGGGTATTATTTGAAAGAACGCATTCCCGGCGGATTGAGACCAATGGATGCAATTGAGCGAATGCGAAAACAGGGAGCGGTCATCAGCGTCTCGCATCCATTCGATATGCGCCGCTTTGGCTGGCAGCTGAAGGAGCTGGAGGGGATCCTGCCTTTCATTGACGCCATCGAGGTTTTTAACGCTCGCTGCCGCAACATGGCGATTAATGAACTGGCGAAGGAATTTGCCGGAAAAAGGGCTATTGCCGGTACGGTTGGCTCTGACGCGCACACACCTGCGGAGATCGGGGGGGCATGGCTGGAACTGACAGAATTCACGGATGCGGAATCTCTCAGGATTTCGCTACAGCAAGGGAAGATCGGAGGGAAATTGTCGTCCCCGCTGGTGCATGCCGGGTCACGCTGGGCGGCAATGGTCAATCATATGAAGAAGAGAAAAAGATAAAGATTGACGCACGGGATAGATGCGTTAAAATTGGGGTTGAGGGGCGGTGGCGGAATTGGCAGACGCAGCGGACTTAAAATCCGCCGGGAGCGATCCCTTGTGGGTTCAAGTCCCTCCCGCCCTATAAAAAAGCCTTGCAGTCACTGCAAGGCTTTTTGGTAAAACCAATTTTTCACTTACCAAGCATTTTGTAGACACTTGTCCCGCAGACGGTACATTTGCCTTTCAGAGCTTTGCGCCCGTTCTTCATGATGACGGTTTCACCATCTTTTACTGGTTGCTGTTTCTTACACTTCATGCAATACGCGGTGTCAGCCATTTTCCTCTCCTTTCAAATTGAATTGACTAACAGGGATCTTACTCCCTCCCTACAATAGATTATATATCACTCGTCAAGGTTTATAATAATCAAATTAATTGAAAAACAGGAGTCCAAATGACCCAACCCAAGGTATCCTTTACACCCACCAGGCTGAACAAAATCAGTCCTGTTCCCCAGGACATCGATATTGCCCAGAGCGCCACACTCAAACCGATCACTCAGGTTGCGGCTGAACTGGGTATCCAGGAGGACGAGCTGGAGCTTTACGGCCCGCACAAGGCAAAGATCCGCCTGGAAGTGCTGGAGCGGTTGAGGGACGAGCCTGATGGCAGGTACATCGATGTCACCGCGATCACACCTACCCCCCTGGGGGAGGGCAAGACCACGACGACCGTGGGTCTGAGCCAGGCGTTGGGAGCCCACCTGGGAAAACGCGTCATGACATGCATTCGTCAACCCAGCCAGGGACCGACATTCGGCATCAAGGGTGGCGCGGCAGGCGGAGGCTACAGCCAGATCGTACCCATGGAAGAATTCAACCTTCACCTGACGGGAGATATCCACGCCATCACAGCTGCCAACAACCTGGTGGCTGCTGCCGTTGACGCGCGCGTCCTGCATGAAGCCGGGGCGACTGATGAACAACTTTTCAACCGATTATGCCCTGCGGATAAAAACGGCAGGAAGCATTTCGGACGGGCATTGACAAACCGCCTGAAAAAATTGGGCATCAGGAAAACCAACCCGGACGATTTAACCGAGGATGAAAAAAGACGTTTTTGTCGGCTGGATATTGACCCGGAGTCGATCACATGGCGGCGGGTTGTGGACACCAGCGATCGGTTTTTACGTACGATCACGATTGGGCAGGGTGAAGCGGAGAATTCCTGGGCTCGATCAACAGGTTATGACATCACAGTAGCCAGCGAGATCATGGCCGTCCTGGCGCTGACGACCAGCCTGCGGGATATGCGCGACAGGTTTGGAAAGATGGTGATCGGGTTGAGCCGCGATGGTGAGGCGATCGACTGCGACGATCTGGGTGTGGCTGGCGCAGTCACAGTCTTGATGCGTGACGCGATCAAACCCAGCCTGATGCAAACACTGGAAGGCACTCCGGCACTGGTTCATGCGGGCCCATTTGCCAATATTGCCCATGGCAACAGTTCCATCCTTGCCGACAAGATTGGGCTCAAACTTGCGGAGTACGTCATCACGGAATCCGGTTTTGGCGCTGACATGGGGATGGAGAAATTCTTCGACATCAAATGCCGCTATTCAGGTTTGATTCCCAACGCGGTTGTGCTGGTGGCCACCGTGCGCGCGCTGAAGATGCACGGTGGAGGACCCAAGGTTGTGGCAGGCAAGAGCCTTGACGCAGCTTACACCAGCGAGAATCTTGACCTGCTTCATGCCGGGCTGCCGAACCTGCTGCACCACATCAAGGTCGCCAGGGGTTACGGCGTACCTGTCGTGGTGGCGATCAATGCATTTGCCACAGATACTGAGGCTGAGCTGGAAATGGTGCGCCAGGCAGCCGTGCGGGAAGGTGGAGCGGAAAGCGCGGTGGTTTGCACGCATTTCGCAGACGGCGGAGAAGGCGCGATCGAGCTCGCCAGAGAGGTCATCAAGGCGGCCGAGAAACCATCCCATTTTCAATTCCTTTATCCGTTGGACTGGTCCATCAAGCGCAAGATTGAAAAGATTGCCGTAGACATTTACGGCGCGGATGGCGTGGATTATTTGCCGGAGGCAGAGGAGAAAATCAATGAATACACGCGGCTGGGATTCGATAAAATGCCCATCTGCATGGCAAAGACGCACCTGAGTTTGAGCCATGATGCTGCTTTGAAGGGAGTGCCGAAGGGATTCCGGGTTCCCATCCGCGACATCAGAGCATCGGTTGGGGCGGGTTTTCTGTATCCACTTTTGGGAACGATGAGCACAATGCCTGGCCTGCCGACCAGGCCTGTTTTCATGGACATCGATATAGACACCGCGACAGGAAAAGTGCTGGGGCTTTCATAGACAGTCAGGCGCGACAGCGGACATACCATTCTGGGGTACAATCCCCATCCGAGGTTTCTAATGGCAATATTTCTTTCAAAATTTCTGCCGATCTTTGTTTATCCAGCTGGCATGGTTTCCTTGTTGATCCTCTTGGCTATCATTTTCTGGAAAAAAAGAAAACTTGCCTTGATACTCATCATCACTGCAGTGACCGTTCTGTGGATCGGGGGCAACCGCTGGGTATCCAGGAGTCTGGTCAAATCGCTGGAGTACCGCTACAAACCGCCTGAGCAGTTATCCGCTGCGGACGCGATCATCATCCTGGGCGGGGGAACCGAACCGATGGAACCTCCCCGCACCAGCGCCGAAATAAACGGCGCAGGGGACCGGGTTGTGGCTGGTTTCCGGCTTTACAACGAGCGTATCGCTCCGATGCTGATCCTGAGCGGGGGGGATATCGATTTTCTGGACAGCTCCTCGGCATCCCCGGCGGGAGACATGCGGGAACTTTTGCTGCTGTTTGGTGTGCCTGGTGAAGCGATGATCCTTGATGAGACCTCACGCAACACGTACGAAAACGCTGTCAATTGCGCAGAGATCATCAGGGAGAAGGGGTATCAGAGCGTGATCCTGGTCACATCCGCTTCCCACATGCATCGATCCGTGCTGATGTTTGAAAAGCAGGGTGTGTCGGTGATTCCCTTCCCGGTGGATTACTCGGTGACGAACGAAAGCTGGCACCAGTTGTGGCACGGCAGTTTTGAATCCGTGTTGATCAACATTTTTCCCACTGCCAGCAGCCTTTCGGCGACAACAAATGTGATGAAGGAATACCTGGGTATCCTGTATTACAGTGGAAAATAGATAATTAAATATTCAACCAGCGCTCAGCGTCTGCCGGAAGCCCGGCGATCGGACCGGCTTTCTTCGTGCATGGAGGCAGTGAATTGAGGAACATCTGTCCGTACTGCTTGGAGACGATGCGTTTATCCAGAACGACCACGATCCCGCGGTCGCTTTGCGTTCGAATCAGGCGTCCAAAACCCTGCCTGAAGCGCAGGATGGCTTCAGGGATATGGAACTGACCGAAGGGATCTTCAAAAGTTTCAGCGCGGGCAGCAATGACCGGTTCGGTGGGAACATCAAAAGGAAGCTTTACAATGACGAGCGCGGAAAGCGCTTCTCCGACAATATCCACCCCTTCCCAGAAAGAACGGGTTCCCAGCAGTACCGCCTTTTCTGTCTCACGAAAGGATTCCAGCAGAGAGGAGGACGACGCGCCTTCTCCCTGTTCAAAAACCGAAATGCCGGCATTGCTCAAGAAAGGCGAAATCGCCCGGGATGTGCGTCTGAGCTGATCATAAGAGGTGAAAAGCACCAGCATCCTTCCATGCGTCACCTTCGCGAGTTTGGTGATGGTTTGATTGAGCATGTACTGAAACCCTTCGCCATTGGGCTCCGGGATATCATTGGCAATGTACAGCAGAGCCGCGTGCTGATAATCAAAGGGCGAGCCGACGATCAATTCATCCGCTTCATCAGCGCTCAGGCGGTCTTTGATGTAAGCGAATTCATTATTCGTGGTCAATGTGGCCGAGGTGAGAATGACAGAAGATTTTTCGTGCCACAGGTATTCTTCCATCAGGGGGCCGATGTGGAGTGGGGCGATTTGGATAGCGATATTCATAGACGGCGGTCTGGCTTCAGCCCAGTAGATCTGGCGCGTGTCCGGTTCTGATACCCAGGCGGTAAGACTGGTTTGTATCTCCGACAGGCGGGTTTTTATGCTGTTGAGGTAGCTGACCGCGTCTGAGAATTCCTCCGAAACGTTTTCCCCCGCTTCTCCAAAACTTTTCACCAGGTTGTTTAGTTCCCCGCCAAGTTTGCTCAGCGTCTCATCCAACGTGCTCCAGGTGATTTCCACATTGGTCCAATCGGGAAGAGTGCGGGTGGATGGGAGGATGCGCAGCTGAATGCCGTACTTCCCGATCTGATTGTCCCCATTGACGGATTTTAAAAACTCGTCCAGTGACCTGAAAAAGGCGTGAAAATGCTGCTCCGTCTGAAAAGCGCTGTCCGTTGATTTCTGGGAGAGCCCTGTCGCGATAGCCTGATCGGACGAGGACAGGAAGTTCCTGGACATTCTCAGGATTGACCCAAGTACTCCGCTGGATGTTCCACCCAATTCCTTGAGCAGCCTTTCGATATCATGTTCAGTGATCCGGAAGGTGAGTGCGTCCGTCGTGGCTGCTTCGAGGTGATGCGCTTCATCAATGATCAGGTATTCAAAATCCGGCAGAATGCGGCTGCCCGTGACGGCATCAGCGAGCAGGAGGGCGTGGTTGACGATGATGAGGTGGGCTGACTGAGCAGCCTGGCGCGCGCGGTAAAAAGGACAGACACCTCCCATGCGTCCGACGCATGTTTCGGTTTTACAGCCTTCATCCGCGGAAGACAGCTTTGTCGTCCAGATTTCCCTTTCGATCGGTCCGCCAATGTTTAATTCGCTGCGATCGCCGCTTCCTCCCTCGATCAACCAGACCAGTGTCTTTGCCAGCAAACGCATGCTTTCGGCGGAATCCGCGCCGTTGTGTCGCATGAGGTCCAGCTTCCGCGGGCACAAATAGTTGGAGCGGCCTTTGAGGAGGACAGCCCGCAGATCCAGCCCCAGAGCTGTTTTGAGATCAGGTATGTCTTTGCTGATCAGCTGATCCTGAAGGTTGATGGTATTGGTGGAAATCACGACGCGGGTGCTGTTGGTGATTGCCCAGCAGGCTGCCGGGAGCAGATAAGCCAGAGATTTCCCCGTTCCGGTACCAGCTTCAGCCATCAGGTGCTGGCTTTCGTTGAGAGCCTTGCAGATCGATCTGAGCATCTCCTGCTGCTGCGGTCTTGATTCAAAGGATGGGAAGTATTTTGAAAAAGTTCCTCCATGCTCAAGATGAGCGGCGATTTCATCCTCATCGATGGGGGAGATTTCTTTTGAAGGAACGAGCGGGTCGTGTCCATCCTGCGCGGATATCTGAAAGGCAGGAAATTGATCAAGCTGTAGGGGCGCTTCTGATATTCCGACCTGTGACCGTGCGTTCAGAATTTGATCAAAAATCCAGGTCCCTTCCCAGCTGGTGTTTTTTCCCAACCGGACGATCTCCGCGAGCAAGGGAACAGGCAGATCCAGGGATTTCTCATACAGCTTGATGTACACATTATGAGTTAACCTGGTATCTTCCAGCGCTCGATGCAGGTTTCCGTGCGGCAAACCAAGTATGTAGCCCAGGGCTGCCAGGCTGTAGCGGCTGGCTGAGGGTAGAAGGACCGCAGCCATTTCAAAGGTATCAATGACCTGGTTATACTGGCCGATCCCGGCCCGGTTTAAAAACGAAAGATCAAAGCGGACGAAGTGCCCCAGGATGGGCGAGTTGCCAATGAATTCAGTCAGATCCTGCGCGAGGTCTTCGAGCATGGGCTGGCCGAGAACCATTTCGTCCGTGATCCCGGTCAGGAGCGTTATCTCGGGAGGAATGGGCTGCTTTGGATCGATGAGATGTTCCCATGTATCAATGATGCGCTTGCCATCAAACTTGATGGCAGCGATTTCAATGATGGTGTTTTTTTTGGGGTCAAGACCGGTGGTTTCAATGTCCAGCGCAATGAAAGGTGACATGGGAGTGATTATAACCTTTATATCGTTCCTGACGCTTCGTTCAATAGTGATAAGATAATAAGAAAACCGAGGACATGAACATGCACACGATTGAGAACAAACACCTACTCTTAAAAATCGATGAAAAGCAATCAACTTTTTCATTGGCTTCCCGAGCATGTGACGGGCTTGAACTGTTGAACATGAAAATGAATTTTACGGGGTTTCATGCAAAGAGGCTGCCGAATATTTCCGGAGGATGGGATAGTTACCACATTTGTAAGGATGAATGGAAGACGGGGTTTTCTCATGGAAGTGCCGAATGGACCACGCTGGAACGTGGATTTCCGGAAGAGAATGTCAAGGTGAGCATTTGTTTTGCATTGCCAGAAGATCACCCGTTTATGCTCTGGAAACTGTCTTTTACCAATCTGAGCGCTCACGCTTTGATGATCGATAAGTTCGTGATGTTGGATGGAGGAACCAATTCTGGCAGCCAGATACGCTTTGGCATGAGGAACTCAAAAGCCAATCTGGCCTTCTTTTCAAACGGATGGCAAAGCTGGTGTTACACCGCTGCTTATGGGCACGAGGAAAAAATGCGCGTGACAAAACTCCGCGCCATCCAGGGTCAGCAATGGATTAACCCCAGCACCCCGGTTTATAAAGAAAAGGGACGCTTCTGCAGCGATTTTTTTGGAGTCATTGGCGATCGAACGAATCGAACCGGGTGGGTGACTGGATTCCTGTCGCAAAGGCATCAATATGGAACCATCACCGCTGACCTGACAGCTGAACCCAGGCTGCAAATCTGGGCGGATGGCAGGGGCGTGAACATCAACCCGACAGCAACTGTGGAAACGGATTGGGCGTACCTTCAACCGATCTTCATCGATGAGGCAGATGCGCTTGGTGTTTATTATGATGCTGTTGCGCGCGAAAACCATATTCACCTCGAGAACAAGAAACCCAGTGGTTGGTGCTCCTGGTACGAATTCTACACGCACATCGACGATGAAAAAATTTCAAGGAACCTGCAGGCTGTAACAGCCATGAAAGATGAGCTCCCATTGGAGCTGTTCCAGATCGATGATGGATATGAGACGCAAATTGGCGACTGGTTGAGCTGGAAGGATACATTTAAATCAGGGATGAAGCATCACGCCAGGGCGATCAAAGATGCGGGATTCATTCCCGGCCTGTGGCAGGCGCCATTCATTGTGCACAAGAGATCGCGGCTTTATAAAAAACATCCTGATTGGATGATCAAAACCCATACCGGCAATCCGGTCAACAGTGGATTCAACTGGAATAGTTACACGACAGCCCTCGACCTGACGAATCGTGAAGCTTTGGAATATGTCCGCGAGGTGACGGAAACGGCTGTGAAAGAATGGGGTTATGAGTATCTTAAACTGGATTTTCTCTACGCCGCCTCTTTAGCCGGATTGCACGCAGATGAAACAAAAAACCGCGCGCAGATCATCCGCGAGGGCATGCAGATGATACGGAAGAGCGTTGGAGAGAGCACATTCCTGCTTGGGTGCGGCGCACCGCTGGGATCCATGCTCGGGTTCGTGGATGGAATGCGCATTGGATCCGATGTCCTGGATAAATGGAAAACCCGCTGGTTGGGTATGGATCTCATCTTCAAAGACGAGCCGAATACTCCTTCAGCCTGCAACGCCATACAAAATATCATCAGCAGATCCGGCATGCACAACCGCTGGTGGTACAACGATCCCGATGTGCTGCTGATACGTGAAAATTCCCGGTTGACGATCGAGGAGATACAATCACTGGCTTCGGTTATCGCGCTGTCCGGTGGAATGCTTCTTCTGTCGGATGATCTCACAAAAGTGGGGCAGGAAAGGTTGAAGATCGCCCAGAAACTGCTGCCGCAGCTGGATGAACGGCCATGGGTTTTGGATTGGTTTGATCAGCAAATGGCGAGCAGACTGCGCGTGGATCTGTCGGGCGCTTCGGGAGCATGGCATCTCGTTTCAGTTTCCAACTGGCAGGACGACGCCAGGGACATTTCAATAACTCCTGAGGAGATCAATCTGCCGGATGACGTCTATTGGGTGCGGTCTTTCTGGGATGGAAACTTGTGCCAGTTTTCAAACCGCAAGCCTTGCCTATTTCGGAAGGTACCTCCGCATGCGACCAAAGTACTGGCAATCCGGAAGATGAACACGGACAGGTTTTCCTACCTGGGAGGGGACCTGCACATATCACAGGGAATCGAGGTCAGCTCTATCCGGCAAAAAAAGAAATCGACCGAACTGGTCCTGGATCTTGGCAGGCATACGGATGGGAGCATCGTTTGCCACTCCGCTCAAAAAGTAATGAAGATCACCATGGATAGAGTTCCCGTCGCGTTCGATCAGGATCAGGACGGTGTCCTGAGCGTAAAGGTAGATTTTCAGAAATCATGCACGCTGGAAGTTGGTTATTAAGAAGAACCTCCGCAGGGGAGGTTCTTCTTTGATATTTCGATTAGCTTTTTTCTTCGAAAGGCGGCGGAACGGGTTTGGGTTTGATCCAGCGCAGCCCTTTGCGGGTCCAGCCTTTCTTTTTTAATGAAAGCCAGGTAAGCCAGAGGGGAAGTGCCACAAAAACGAGCAGGAATGGAGCGCAGAAGATCGTGAAAAAGATCAATACATCCGCGATCCACTGAAGCGCTGAGACGAGCGCCTGGCCGGCGTCGCGCAGGGTTTCCAATGGCTGCCACCCCTTGGAAGTGATCGGTTTGATGTCCACTTTCTGGCTGATCGATATGTCTATCGAGGATAATCTTGCGCTGTCCCGATAGTATTTGATTTCGCCTTCCAGGACCTCGATTTGTTCCTGGATGTAGGTCAGTTCGCTGAACACAGCCAGGGCATCTTCGGTTGTCGTGGCTTCGTCCAGCAGTTGATTCAGTTTTTCCTCGGCATTGCGGTAATTCGCCAGACGCGCTTCACGATCGTATACCGTGGATGTCACATCCTGGCCGGATATATTTTCGGAATCTATGTCAGTTTCACGCTCTTCCACCAGCGAACGGATGGCTTCCATGGCCACCTCTAATTTATCCGCATCCACGCGGATGGTAATCGTGCCAGAAGAATATTCCATCCCGTCGCTGCCGGTGTACTTGTACACATTGGAATACACCAGGAACCCCCCGTACGTGTCAGCGAAGGCGGAAATTGCTTGAATGCCGGCCTCGACATCCCTCAGCGATATGGACATCGACGCGTTCTTGATGACGATCTGTTCTGATTTCCCGCTGTTTGACATGGAATCATCAGCCACATCCCGGTACTCTTCTTCATACGCGGCTTGCGGGGCTTCAACGGCCGACTCCATGTACAGCATTTCCGGAGACGCGCTGGAACCTGTTGAGGAGTATTTGGGAGCGCAGGCAGATAACAGTACCGATGCAACCACTACGGAAATCAACAAGGCGGTTTTTTTCATCTCTTCTCCTTTTATTCTTTAGACGTAAAAAGCGCTACGAAAGTTCCTTGATTACCACCCATTGGAAAGTCGGGCTCCGTGCTTTCTGGGAAGACCCGCGCGGTCGATTTTCTTTTGCACGGATTCAATATCGTACGTTACCCGCATGGGCTGCCAGGTCGATCGCTCCGGGTCGTAAATCGCGTACGCGGCTCTTGGGTCATGGTCACGTGGTTGCCCGACGGAGCCGGGGTTTAGAAAACATCGATTCTTGATCTTATGGATCCTGCCGGGTTCCAGGATTTCCCAGTTGTGCGTGTCGTCTTTGGTCAGGGAAAACATGATCGGTATGTGGGTATGTCCAACCAGGCATACCTCCGTCTCAAAATATGGAAAGTTCTCTTCTGCGGTGTGCATGTCCAGCAGGTATTCCCAGACAGGATTACGGGGAGCGCCGTGGACAAGGGTGACATTATCGACAACGGTCTTTTCCAGCGAGTGGGCTAAAAAGTTCAGATTGGAGGATTTCAACTTTGATTTTGTCCAGCTCAACGAAGTTTGTGCGTCCTGGTTGAATGCCTGAAGAGCGATTTGGCCCAGCACAGCGGCATCGTGGTTTCCCAGCAGGCAGGTCAGTTCCGGTAGAGCTTTCACCGTCGCCACGCATTCATTAGGATCGGGACCATAGCCGACAATATCTCCAAGGCACCAGACTTTCTCGTACCGGCCAGCATCTTTGAGGACGGCCTCCAGCGCGTTCAGGTTACCGTGAATATCAGAGATGACAAGAATTCGCATTCGTTCCCCTTTACTTTGAAAAAATCATCGTAATCTTTTTGATGACGATTTCGGCGACATCAATTTTCGACTGCAGCGCAAACGCTTCTTTTGTGCCGTCTTTCGAGAACAGGATGACACGATTTGTGTCCGAATTGAATCCAGAGCCCTGTTCTGTAATATCGTTTGCCACGATCAAGTCCATTGACTTGGCGTGTAATTTTTTTAACGCATTCTGTTCGAGTGCCTGACTTTCAGCGGCGAACCCGACGACGATCTTTGGAAAGCCGCTTTTTTGCTTGATGTTTGCCACTTCAACCAGGATATCCGCGGTCGGCTGGATCCCAATCGCGCCGGGTGTGTGAACCTTCTTTATCTTTTGTTTGTTGTAATCTTTTGGAGTGAAATCCGCGACCGCGGCGGCCATGATGAGGCAATCCGCCTTCTGACATTCTGAGACGACCGCGTCCAGCATTTCTTTTGCGGTCACGACAGGCTTGACCACCGCGCCATACGGAAAAGGTAGCGCCGTCGGTGCGGAGATCAATGTAACCTCGGCTCCCTGGTCCAATGCCGCCTGGACCATGGCATACCCCTGTTTTCCACTGGACCTGTTGGTGATGATTCTCACCGGATCAATGGGCTCCTGTGTTCCTCCCGCTGAGATGACGAATCGCTTCCCCTTCAGACCGCCGTCCCGGGAAAAGATCCAGCGGGCGTAATTCACAACCTCGACGGGTTCGACAAACCGTCCCAAACCCACCAGCCCGGAGGCGAGATGCCCTTCAGAAGGCCCGATGAAGAATACGCCGCGTTTTTTCAGCGTTTCCACATTTTTTTGTGTCGCCGGATGCGAATACATCCCGGCATCCATGGCCGGAGCAAGAACCAGCGGGCATTTGGCTGCGGCCAGGGCAGCAACCGTGAGAAGATTGTCCGCGATACCGTGCGCAAGTTTCGCGATCGTGTTTGCCGATACCGGGGCGATGATGACCATTTCCGCCGGATGTCCCAACCCGACGTGCACGATATGACCCTCGCCGCCCCACAGCTCTTGATCCGTGTATGCTTTGCGGCCGGTGACTGATTGAAAGGACAGCGGGCTGACGAATTTCTCAGCGCTCTGGGTAAGGATGACATCCACAAGCGCACCAGCCTGGGTCAATTTTGACGCCAGGTCCACGGCTTTGTACGCGGCAATTGAGCCTGTCACACCCAGAAGGATGCTTTTCCCCTGCATAAGTGAAATGCTCATTGATTCATCTCCCAGATCAGTCGAACACCTTCAATGGTCAGCCAGGGATTGACGATGGATATCGCGCTGGTTTGTGACGAGACGGTTTCGACCAATCCTCCGGTGCCGATCACCTTCATCTCAGGTCCTAATTCTTTCTTAAAACGGGTAATCATGCCTTCAACCATGGCGACATACCCGAACACCAATCCGCTTTGCATGGCATGGGTTGTGTTTCTTCCTATCACTGAGGGTGGAACATGAATGTCCACGCGCGTGAGCTTGCTGGTCCGCTGGAACAAAGCTTCAGCTGCCAGACCAATTCCGGCAGTGATCGCTCCTCCCAGGTACACGCCATCTTTTGTCAGTGCGTTGAATGTCGTGGCTGTTCCAAAATCGATGATGACCGCCGGTCCCCCGTACATCTTGTGAGCAGCGACCGCGTCGCATAAGCGGTCCACGCCCACCGCGCTCGGATCATCGTATGCGATCTGAATGCCCAGTTTTACTTGGTGAGTGATAAGTAAAGGTTTTTTTTGCAGATATTCCTGGCAGGCCTGTTCGACTTTACTTGACACGGGTGGAACAACTGAAGCGATGCATACCCCGGTTATCTTTTTTATGGGGACGTGATTCAATTTCAGCAGGTCCAGTATGAGGATCCCGTATTCATCTGCGGTCCGGTTGGTATCCGTGGCCAAACGCCAGTGATGGGTTATTTCAACAGGGTCAAAAACACCCAGCATCAAGTCAGTGTTTCCAATGTCAATCCCAAGCAGCATGTCTATGATCCTTTGACGATGTCAATGATCTCAGCGATGATGTCGTAGCGGTTAAACGGCGGGACCAGGTAGATCCCATGACACTCCAGTTTTAACTCCTGGACTAATTCTATCGCAATTCGCGTCCCGATTTTCGATCCTTCCGAGCCTGTGCCTTCCAGGCGCCTCAGGATGCTTTCCGGCACGGTGATACCCGGAATTTCCTGGTGGATGAAATTGGCGTGTCTCTCACTGGCGAAAGGCCATATCCCGATCAGCAGCGGCACGGGAAATGGTCCGTAAAGGTCTTTGTAACGGGATAGAAATTTCCGAGCGATCTCCGGATCGTAAATGGGTTGGGTCATGACGAAGTCCAATCCCGCTTTGATCTTCTTGTTGAGCTTGTTGAATTCCTGTTGAAGGTCCCCAGGGTCCAGCGTCAATGCGCCGCCGACAAAAAAAGAGGTCGGCGCGCCGATTTCATTCCCTGAGTGGTCCAGACCCATATTGAACCCCTGCTTGATCAGCTTGATCAGGCCGGATGGGACAAGATCGAAATTATCCATCGCGTCAGGGTAATCACCGATGGCCGTCGGATCACCCATCAGCACCAAAACGTTCCGCACACCGATAGCGTGTGCTGCCAGCAGATCTCCCTGAACGCGCAGGATGTTCCTTCCCCTTGTCGGAAAGTGCAGGATGGTCTCAAGATTCAGCTTGTGCTGCAGCAGATTGCACACGGCCCACGGGCTCATGCGCATGCGGGCCATGGGACTATCCGCGACATCAATCGCGTCCACACCCGCCTCCGCCAGAAGCGAGGCTCCCGCCAGGAGTTTTTGTGTTGTCAGACCCCTGGGGGGATCCATTTCTACGCTGACGACGAACTTTTTCCTTTGAATTTTCTTTGAAAACTCCGAGGGTGATTCAGCGATCTCCTCTTCGGTTTCTTCTGATTCCTGCAGCTCGTCAGGCCTGGCTTTCAACTGAGCGGGAGAATACTCCCGGATGCCTGTCGCGATCGCGGCAATATGCTTGGGTGTGGTTCCGCAGCAGCCTCCGATGATGTTTGCCCCGGCCAGCCAGAATTCGACGGCGTAATGCGAGAAATAGTCAGGCGTGGCCGGATAAAAAATTCTTCCTGAAACCTGTTCCGGCCAGCCAGCATTGGGCATGATCGAAAAGTACGCGTCAGGCACCGCAAGTTTCATGTGCTTCAGAATCCGCAGCAGCTGTGCCGGGCCGCCCGAGCAGTTCACTCCGATCACCTGCGCGCCGAATTCTTTAATCCGCCGGGCCACTTTGGCCGGATCGTCACCCAGCAGGGTCCGATCATCTCGCGTAAAGGTCATGGATGCCAGGATGGGTACGCTATCATCGACCAATTTGGCAGCTTGAATCGCGGCTTCGATCTCGTACAGATCCGTCATGGTTTCAATGATCAAAAGATCGACGCCTTTGTTGACCAGCGCAGATATTTGTTCGCGAAATATCGTTTTGGCGCTTTCAGGTTGTATCCGCCCGAAGGGGGCGAGTCGTGCTCCCAGCGGGCCAACATCCCCGGCGAGGAAAACCTGTTTGAATGATGCGCTGATCACTTTTTGGGCAAGGTCAATCCCGGCCTGGTTGATTTCATTTACACGATCTTCAAGCCCGTGGCGGCTTAATTTATGCCTGTTCGCGCCAAACGTATTGCTGATGATAATTTGAGCTCCCGCGTCAATGTATTCACGATGGATGCCGGCGATGCTGCTGGGTTGGGTGAGATTGAGGCTGTCGAAGCACTGTTCGAAACCAAAGCCGCGTTGATGCAGCATGGTTCCCATCGCGCCATCTGCCACGAGCGGTGTAGGGTTTTCCAGGGAAGATAGAAAATTATTCTTATTCATAATTACTACTCAGTACTGAAGTATCGTGCCTGCGGATGGTGCACGAACAATGCGGCGGTAGAGAATTCGGGAACGATCTGGAAGGCGGAGGTTAACGATAAGCCTAACAACGCAGGCACATCGAGAAGGTCGAAGATCTTTTGATGCTCAGAAAGATCCGGCAGACCGGGGTATCCCCAGGAGTAGCGCTTTCCAGGATCGGCTTCGATTCCCAACTCATGCCGAATCAGCTGCTCCACGTACTCCGCAGCGGATTCGGTCATCTGCACCGCAAGTCCATGGTGAAAGTACGACTCACTGTAATGGTCGTCTTTGTGGAACCGCTCCACTTTTTCTACGGCTGCCTGGCCCACGGTTACCACTTGAAAGGCAATTGTGTCCATCACCCCGGATTCCACCGAAGCAAAATAATCCGCGACGCATAGCTGGTCATGGGACTTCTGGCGGGGAAAATGAAGTTTTAGGACCACTCGAGACTGCCTGTCACGATCAGGATCGTAAACCAGGAGGTCCTCACCGCGCGATTGGGCGCGCCAGTAACCATAAACAGCCTTGGGCTGTATCCAGGGATCTTCGGACAATTTCTGTATCATGGCGTCATACTGGCGATCAAATTTACCCTGTAATTCTACCCATTTGTCTCCGGATGCATTTTTTGCTCCCCACGAAAGCCGGTACAAGGCTCGTTTGTCCAGGTATTTCTGGATATCAACCAGGGGTATCGCGTCGATCTTTCTTTTACCCCAGAATGGCGGCTGTGGAGGATTATGGATGAATACCAGTTGGCTGCTTGTCTTCTTTGGCTCCTGTTGAGCTGCGTTTGAATTTTTTTGAGCCGCTGTTTTATTTGATTTAACCGCAGGCTGCTGAGCACCGTCTGCCATGAGCGTATTGAGGAGAGATAATCCGGAAAAAGCATCCTTGCAGTAATAGGCTGGATATTTTTTTCCATGATCGTATGTGCTGATGCTGGCCACGAAGTTCTCATTGATGGCTGCTCCACCCAGAAGCACGGGCACATGGATTTCCTGGCGGATCAGCTCTTGAATGATCACACGCATCTGTTGACTGGTGCTCACCAACAAGGCGGACAAGCCCAGCGCCAGGGGTTTCAGCTCCCTTACTTTTGAGATGATCAGGTGGGCTGGAACCCCTTTACCGAGGTCAACGATTGAATACCCGTTGTTCGAAAGGATCGTCTTCGCCAGGTTTTTGCCAATGTCGTGTACATCACCGTACACGGTAGCGAGGATGACCGTGCCTTTGGATTTCTCCTGACCTTGTGAAAGATAAGGTTCAATCAGGCTCACCGCGCTTTTCATGACCTCCGCGGATTGCAGGACAAACGGAAGAATGGTTTCTCCCGAACCAAATTTTTCACCCACTTCCTGCATGGCCGGCAGCAAGATCGTGTTTAAAATTCGCAGGGCAGTTTCTTGCCGTGTCGAGCCTGTGGAAGCCTGGAAAATTTGGTTTATGGTCTCATTCAAACCTTCCTGCGTCCGGTGCAGGATGTGCCGGCGCAGTTTTTCATCCGGACGGATTTCACCTGCAGGCATTCTGAAAGAAGGCTCATTCTCAACCTGGGATGATTTCCAGAACCGCAGGAAACTCTGCAGTGATTTCCTCTTGCGGTCCAGGACAATATCCTCGACCAGCTCTTTGACATTCTGATCGATATCCGAAAAGGGGATGATCTGGGCCGGGTTGACGATGGCCATATCCAGCCCTGCTTGAACCGCGTGGTACAGGAAAACGCTGTTCAGTATAGGCCTCATGGCAGGATCCAGGCCGTAGGAAACATTGCTGATTCCAAGGGATGTGAGCACGCCGGGAATGGCCTGCTTGATCTCTTCTATCGCTTCCAGGGTTTCCACCGCGCTGTGGGCGTGTTCCTCCTGACCGGTTCCCAGCGTGAAAGTCAGCGCGTCGATGACCAGGTCGGAAGATCTCAGCTCGAATTCCCCCACAGCCAGATCAACTGCTCTTCTGGCTGTGGCCACTTTTTCTTGGCATGTTTTTGCCATGCCCTTTTCGTCGATCGTGAGAATGATGACTGCGGCGTTGTGATCCTTTGCCAGGGAGAAGATCCGGCGCGTTTTCTCCAGGTCTTCCATGTTGGCGGAGTTGATCAGGCATCTTCCGGGCGCGTGGCATAGAGCCTGTTCAATCACTCCCGTATCGGTGGAATCGATGATGAATGGTATGCGGACGACCGGCCCCAGCGTTTTGATGACCTGTTTCATTGACTCTGCTTCATCCTGACGCTCCGTTAGCACCGTGCAGATGTCGATCCCGTGGGCACCGCAGTTCGCCTGTTGACGCGCAATGGACATCGCGGCGTCGAAATTGCGTTCCAGGATTAACTGCTTGAATTTCGCGCTGCCCTGCGTGTTCAATCGTTCGCCGATGAGGAAAGGGCGCGGTTCCTGCCGCAGGGGTTGTGCCTGAACGGCGGAAGAAAGTGATGGAATGCACATCACCTCTCTTTTCTTGGGAGGCATGTAGTGGATCTTCTCTACAAGAAGTTTCAAGTGATCCGGAGTCGTCCCGCAGCAACCGCCGACGACATTGACACCCAGATCGCAGGCGAATTCTGTCAGGTCATTTGCGTACTCTTGCACCGTTAGGGGATATACCGCGTTTCCTTCGATATTGACCGGCAGACCTGCGTTTGGAATACACGAGACGGGCAGTGCAGAGTGCCGGCAAAAATACGAAACTGGTTCGCGCATGTGCTGCGGACCCGTGGAGCAATTTAAACCAATGACATCTATTGGCAGGCCATCCAAAATCGCCAGAACCGCGCTTGCGTCCGTTCCCATGAGCATCCGGCCGGATTGATCGAAAGTTACCTGGGCTTGCACGGGCAGGAAAGTGCCCGTTTCCATGAAAGCCTTGTGAACTCCCTGGATCGCGCACTTTACCTCGAGAATATCCTGAGAGGTTTCAATTAACAGCAGGTCAACTCCTCCTTGGATCAACGCTGCGGCTTGCTCCTGGAAAAGAAGGATCAATTCTTCAACGGTTATGCTGGAAAGCTCAGGATCGTTCATGGATGGTAGTTTCCCCGATGGCCCGATCGAGCCGGCGACAAAGCGCGGATGACCGGGAGTGGAGTATTCATCTGCCAGGTGGCGGGCTAATCTGGCGGCGGCATCATTGATGTCTTTGACTTTACTTCCCAAATGGTATTCGCCTAGAGTGAGCCTGTTGGCTCGAAATGTGCAGGTTTCGATCACGTCAACGCCGACTTCAAGAAACGAACGGTGGACTTTCTCCACCGCACGGGGGCAGGTCAGCACAAGGTGGTCATTGCAGCCTTCGTACTGCTCACCCCCGAAGTTCTCCGCAGTCAGGGATTGAGTTTGCAGGTTGGTTCCCATCGCTCCATCAAAAATCAGGACATGAACCTTCAGCGCATCAAGATACCTGCGGTTGGTGTATTGCCTTGACATGGTCTTCTCCTGAAAACAAGTACTAAAAAACCTCTCCCGATGAGAGGTGTCCATTACTGGTTCTCTCATCTTCCAGTTCCCGTACTCGTACGGTTTCTGCCGGATTTGGCACCAGCTTTTTCTGCGGTTGCCGAGGTATCAACGGGCCGGTCCCTCCACCTCTCTGGATGAGAATTGATTGGCTAATGATACCACAAAGTATAACCAGAAAGCCCCCGTTCAAATTACGATATAATCCATGCAGAACTTGTATGCAGAACAAATCGCAGGCCA
>CAZCHK010000012.1:0-34804 GCA_964498605.1 uncultured Anaerolineaceae bacterium
GTCGAGGAATATGAGAGTAAGCGCGATGAGATCATCAAAAGCATCTAGGCTGTCAGATCAATCAAATCCCGGCTTGTCAAAGAATACTACACCTCCCACGTACGGCAGGAATGGTACCGGCTTGTGAACAATGCCTACCGCCGCCTGGAAATGGACATCACGTTTCATTTACTGAAAAAACATCTCCCGCAAACCGGCCGTGTCCTCGACGCGGGAGGAAGGCCGGGTCGCTATACCATCACCCTGGCCCAGAAAAGCTACAGGATGACCCTGCTGGATATGACCCCCGTCAACCTGTTTTTGCCCACAGGCGCGTCAGGCAGTATGAACTGCAGAAAAAGGTTGAACACATTATCGAGGGCAAGCTGCAGGATCTATCCATGTTCGAGGATGACATTTTCAACGAGGTGCTCTGCCTGGGCGGACCGTTCTCCCATATCCTCCAAACTGCCGAATATCAGACTGCCATCTCCGAGCTGATCCGTGTCGCAAAACCTGGCGCACCGATCATATCTGATTCCGATGAGATTTGTTCTCCGTGCCTTTCCATGGTCTGTTTTTTTCTCAGAAGTCCTTTGCAGGGAAACGCGCCTGAGTGAATCAAACAATTCGGTATATAATTTTTTAAGCACCAGATGTTCTTCCAACCCGCTTATTCAAAAAATCGCTGCAGCTACGCGGGAAAAACGATTCGCAGTGAGGTGATCCATGAAGCTGAAAATAATTGTTGTTTGCGCCATTTCACTCTTCCTTGTTGGCTGCAGTGTTCTCACCCCTGGACAAACCGATCCCGGGCCCACGAAAAAACCTTCAGGCGAGCAATCACAGGGCGATTCAACAGAAATCATCAACTGGCAGGGAGAGAAGATTGCCTTCACAGCGACAGGTTGGTGTGTCCCAAAATCGGGTTACGAAATTTTTATCATGGACCCGGACGGGAGCGCTGTGCAATGCGTAAGCAGGATGGCTGGGGATGATCGCTCTCCGGCATGGTCACCGGATGGGACAAGGTTAGCATTTTCATCCAATCGCGACGGCAATTATGAGCTGTATGTCATGAACGCGGATGGAACGAACCAGGTCCGCCTGACAGACAATAACACGCATGATGGTCAACCCGCCTGGTCTCCAGATGGTCAATGGATTGTTTTTTCATCCTGGATCAGCGATGAAGAGAAAATCTACAAAATCCATCCGGACGGTTCAGACCTTACATTGTTATCCCCTGATGGTTATTGGGGCACATATCCAAATTGGTCTGGGGATGGCAAAAGCATCGCCTTTTCCCAATTTGGCGGAGAACATGAAGCCGGGATATATATCATGGATGAAAACGGTTCGAACGTCAGAATGGTTGCTGCCGGTCCGTTGCATTACCCGGATTTTTCACCCGATGGTACCAGGATCGCATTCGACGCAGACGTGATTGGTCCCGGCTGGAACATCTACGTCATCCGTACGGATGGTTCAGGATTGACGCAACTCACCTTCGAGTCCAGCGGCGTATATAACAAGAAACCCGTTTGGTCTCCCGACGGAACCAAAATCCTCTTCTGGTCAGACCGTGAAGGATCAGGCAGGGAAAACCTGTATGTCATGAACGCGGACGGCTCCGAAGTGACGAAGCTGACCAATAGCCCGGAATCGGATTTATATCGTGGCCCCATAAACCCTGTGTGGAAACCCTGATCTGGATGGGTGAGGTATTTGAAATGGCGCGAAACTTCGGGCAGCCATTTTATCCCCGGGTCATATCCTATCCTGGAGATACCTGAACTGCAATATTTCTCGGGAAAGTCAGGTCTGCAAAGTATCTGCTCAAATGTCGTCAACAATCTGACTGATACCGGGTGAATCGGCCAGTATCCCGCCTGCCATATTTTCATGAATTTCCTGGGTACGTGCGGCTGACTGCTTATTTGTCGGCTGAAGCATCAGGGCAACCAGCCTGAACCGATCTCGCTTCAAAGCGGATGTGAGCCTGGATGAACTCTTTTATTGCCTCCCAGGGAACTTCATTAAAGGCTGGCAGCGGGAAATACCTCTTGGGGAAAGTACTTCCTCTCAGCAGGTGATGCGGATCGGGCAGAAACGCTCCGTGGATGAACGCCAGTCGCAGGTGATCCTGCCTGATCAGAACCTGGCAGATGCCCGCGCTGACCGGGCCTCCGCGTGAGCCGTCATAATACACCACTCCGTACCGGCGAAGCTCGACTGTCGCATCCGGGCTGAACGCAGCCACAATGTTGTGGATCTCCAGCATGCAATCCAGCCAGTTTCTTTTTAAATATCCAAAATGCGTTTCTAGTTCTCGGAATGAGATCACATGAATAATGGTAGCATAAAATATTGCGGCGCACTTTAAAAGTGCGCCGCATTGAATATCCCTGGCTGCAGTGTTTAATACGAGCTGTTGCTGTGGCTGATCGCCAGATTTTTGACCTTCATGAAACGCGGCACAACGATCGCCACCGGGTTGCGCGCCCCGTAGCTCTGGGATGTGTTGTACGGGACTGTCTCCGTGCTCAGCCACTCCACCTTGTCGCCGAAAACCTCCTGCAGCGGCTGGGTCAGGCGCACGTTGTAGGGGACATCAATTGTGCCGTCCTTTTTCAGGAGCAGCGCGCCGAAGCGTGTCGTGGCAGTGACGATGCCGCTGGTGGGGTTGACAATGTTCATGTAGTGCAGGAAGGGCACATACAGGATGTCCTTATCGCGCGGAGACTCCAGCAGCTCTTTGAGCGAATTGATCTTCTGGCTCCCCCCGGCGAACGCCATGCTGTTGTGCATCACGGTGTGACCGGTGGCCTTGGCCCCGAATTCGTCCGCGTCGTCCTGGAACCAGGTGAAGCCCTTGAAAACGCCCGCCTCGAACAGGGGGTATTTTGCGCGGGGAATGCCCATGATGTCCTGCCCGAAGGGGAAGGTGCGCCGGTCGGTGGCGTCATCGCTGATGGTGATCTGTTCCGAGAAGACTTTCTTGCCCACGCTGTCTTCCTTGAGGAAGGAGAAGCCGCGTTTCATCAACCCGCCGTTGTAACCGATCCACTTCATGAATGTTGCCATTTCCGCTGTGGCTGCCGGGGCGAAGACCACATCGTACTCACCCAGGGGCAGCTGCACTGCCTTGTCTTCCTGGTAGTGCTTCAGGAGCAGGGCCAGCTCTTCGTGCAGTTCGGCGGCGTTCAGGTCACTCTTCTGCTGGGCGGACTGCTCTGACTGCACTTCCCACTTCAGTTTCTCGTGGGCCAGGACAATGGTCACCTGCGCGTCGGACGTGCGGAAGTACTGGCAGTGTTTGGATCGCGTGTTGGTCATGGCGATGATGTTGGAGCCGTTGGAGAAAATACCCGAAAGCTTGAGATCGTCGCTTTCCATGCCCTTGACCGCTTCGTTGAAAAAGGCCAGTTTCTCCTCGTTGCTGATGGCTGCCAGCGAGGGATCGTAGTATGTTTCTTCGATGAAGTCAGCTTCATACACCGGGACGGTGGGCTGGTACTCAAGCGGCTGGGCGTGTTTGACCATCTCCGCGGCTGTGTCGATGCCGCTTTTCATTTCCTCCAGCTTGCCCAGGTCGGTGATGAGGGCGTAGCTGGCGCGCTTGCGGTCCTCGTGTGCGGTAAAATCCATGCGGATGAGATGTTCGTTGGTGTTCAGCGAGATGGCCGAGTTGGCGAAGCGCATCAGGAAGGATTCCTCTTCCTGCAGGAAGATGCTGATCTCGTAGCCTTTGCCCAGCGCGTACTCGCGCAGTGTGGTCAGAATGTCCAGTATCTTGTTGCTCATGGCTACTCTCCAATCCTTACATTATCAAAGCGGCACACCGGTACGCCGTGCCCCAGCTGCATGATCTGGCTGGGCTGACCCTTGCCGCAGTTCTCCACGTACATCACTTTCCAGGTGCTCTTGTCGCCTACGGCACTGAGAGAATTCCAGAATTTTACCGTGTCTCCCTTGTGGGTGGATTTCTTGACCACCTTGGTGACCCTGCCATCCTCCACCAGCCAGGCGATCTCGTGGGCGAAGTGGAACTGCTCCCGGTTTGAACCGATCGACCAGCTCTTGTCGCCGTCCACAATAATGCCCTTCTCAGTCTTGCTGATGATGTCGTCCAGGGTGCCGTCTGTGCCGGGGTCAATGTTGATGTTGGTCATGCGCTCGATGGGTACGCGGTAGAAGGTCGTGGCGCGGTTGGCTCCACCGCTGCCGTGAAAGATCACGCGGTGCGCCTTGGCGTTGGCTTCTTCCACCATCTGCCTGCCGGTGATGGCGCCCACCAGGATACCCTTATCGATCAACACGGTATTCTGCGCGGGTACGCCGTCGTCGTCGTATCCAAAGGAGCCGGGGGAGTTTTCCAGCGTTGCGTCAGCCCGGGCGGTCAGCTTTTCTGAGCCGTAGCGCAGCTTGCCGAAGTCCTCCAGCCTGACGAAGGAACCACCGGCGAAGGCCAGCTCGTATCCCAGTATGCGGTCCAGTTCGAGAGCGTGGCCGATCGTTTCGTGGGTCTGCAGGTACATGATGCCCGGCAGGAGGATCACCGAGCGGTCGTCCTTGGGACAGTCCTCCGCGGAGCGCACTTCATTCATTTCCCTCACGATGCGCTCAGCGTTCTGCACAAACAGCTCGCGGTCAATCGATTCCCACCCGCGCGACTTTCTGCCTTCCTGGTGCAGGCGGAACTTGCGGATGTAGCTCTCCCCCTGCTCGTCCACGCCCAGCACCATCAGCTGCGCGAAGGTTTCGGTGATGTTCTTTTCAATCTCGCTGCCTTCGGAATCCATGTAAATGATCTTTTTCTTGACGAAGGTCAGGTTGGTTTCGCGCTGAAAGACGTTGGTCTGTTTCAGCCTGGCGTCCATGTCCTTGAGGAAGGCGACCTTTTCCGCCAGCGGGACGGTGAAGGGGTCGACCTCAGCCGGGCTGTTGAAGGAGCCGGTGATGGCGTCCTTTTCCGCCAGGCGCACGGGAAAGGTGACGCGCTCGGCGGCGACTCGGGCATTGTCGAAGGCTTTATCGAATAGCGCGCCGAGGTCGCTCAGGTCTGACGAGGCGGAAAAACCCCACGCGCCTTTGTAGAGCACGCGGATGCCGATGCCGGATTCACTGGCATTGGTGGCTTCCTTGAGGTTGCCGTTGTTCATGTCGAGAAAGTTGGTCTGCTCAAAGGGGTACCAGCGCGCGTCGAGGTAGGTGGCGCCTTTGGCTTTGATGCGGTCGATATGGTTGCGAATATCTTGCTGCATAAAATGGATCTCCTTTACTGGTAAATGCCAAGCGGGGTGGTATACGGACGAACACCCACATCACTTTACTCCGCAAAGTTTAATAATATCTTAAATTTCGGTTTTTCGCATCCTGAACTTTGTCATGCTGAATTAACTGTCTTCAGCATCCCTGCCTGTAGTTGCTGTACACAACCATGCTGTAGCATTGTAATGATTCCTTAAACCCATTTGGACGCAGAGGCTCCACTGGCTGAGTATTATGCCCTGTCCTGGTGAAAAAGCGGGGGGAGTGCTTTCGTAGAACGTGAAATCGTCAAAAAATCGTGCTATAAATATCCTGCATGACACAACAAACCCACAAATTCCATCGCATCGCTTATATACTGATCCCCGCCGTTTTGGCGGCGATGGCATTGCCTGTCTTCGGGATCTCCTCGATCTCCGCCTCGGATTATTCACACGCCATTGCTACGTATTGGGACATACACGACCAGGTGCTCTATCCCACGGAAAGGGGGCGGCATTACATCGATCTGTTTTGGCAGCACGGCCTGGAAATTAGCGGCATCATCTTTTCCGATGCGACCATACAGGATGAGGCGCAGGGGATCATTTTCCTCTTTGAACCATCCCTGCGCGCGCTCGTCGATGGGCACGGGGACGAGGTGACTGTCACAGAGGAAATGGCAAGACGCGCGGCGAACTTCCTGACCATTCTGGAAGAACGCGGCAGCACCGAACTGCGCACAGCCATCCAAGCCGAACGCGCCGTCACGCCTTTTGAACCGCTGATCGGCCTGACATTCGAAGAAGCTCGCCTGCTTCTGGTAGGTCCACCTCAGCATCCGCTGCCTGAACCTCTCCCCACCCGCTGTCCGTAGCAGAATCAGGATCCAGTCATGATCTGCTCCTGTACCTACTCTCCTCCCGAATAGATTATTTTGGCTCAAGGATAAGCGTTTCTTTCCCCGCTATCATTAAAAAAGGAATGAATGAGGAAAGCAAAGCTTTATTCGGTTGGCCAGCACCTACAGAAACCTAATCTCATGATCTCCCTGATCAACAAATATCATGCCCAGTGAACATATTCAAAACGTAGGCACATCCAGGAATGGGTTGGAAAACTGGATTTAAATTCCGTCACAGCGGCAGGGTTGAAATCTTTTGCACCTAATCAAGATCGTTATTTAAAACAATTCGATAGCGCGCCTGGTTTTGTTTCAGTTTTTCGATGGCATCATTTACTTTGGACATTGGCATCGTTACGATAACGGGTGTTATGGAGTGCGTGTCAGCAAACACAAGCATGTCGCGCATATCCTTTTGTGTCCCCAGAAAGGTTCCAATGATTTCAAGCTGGTGCGCCACCAGGTCCGTTGGATTTATGTGGAATTCAGGAAAACCTGCAACGATGAGTTTGCCCTTTTTCTTAAGAACATAAAGGAGAGTGTCCAGTTTTACACCGCCATGAGCAGTGAGCAGGATCAGATCAAAAGCGTACCACTGTGCTCGCATTTCATCCGGTTCGCCCAGCACAAGAAAATGATGCGCGCCAAAACCATAGGCTTCATTTTCTTTTTCGGAAGAGGATGACAACGCGGTGACCTCGTACCCCAGAGATCGTGCAAATTGAATCGCAAGGTGTCCCAGTCCACCGATACCAGCAATTGCAATATGCAGACCAGGGGTAACAGCATACCTGCGCAGCGGTGCAAATACAGTGATACCGGCACACATCAACACTGCAGCGTTCTCAGACGGCATATCCGGGGGTAAAGCATAAACAAAACCTGCGTCCACTGCAATGGAAGAAGAAAAGCCACCATGCGGCGACCAGGAAGCATCGTTCACAATATCCTGGCACATATTGACCTCACCCTGTCTGCACCATTCACACTGCATACAAGCTCTGCCCTGCCAGCCAATGCCGACACGATCGCCTACCTTCAATTGAGTAACCGCTTTTCCCGTTTCTGAAACTTCGCCAACGATCTCGTGTCCTGGAACAAACGGGTATTGGGTGATCTCGTAAAAATCTTCAATGGCGTGAATATCTGTGTAACACAAGCCGCAGTGCGTGATGGATACCCTTACTTCCTGATCCGAAAGGGCTGGCATCTGGTAGGTCACTCTTTCCAATGGCATTCCCCTTCTTTTTGCAGCAAATCCGGTAACCATGGTGGATCGCATATCTCCTCCTTGTTCTTGCTTTTCATCGTAGCACCCTGAAAGGTCATTTTCAAGTCCCAAATACCATCTGAATGAGAAGCGCACGCATTTTTAATGCAATCCCCGCCCTTATGTGCAATAATACAGTTGCCATGAAAAAGATCTGCTGCCTTTCCCTCGCCTTTTTCCTGCTGCTGGCCTGCCAGCCTGCGCCAGCGTCACCCCTCGTACCCAGCGCCACGCCGGATCTTACCGCTACCAGCACACCCGAACCCACCGTCACCCTCACTCCCACTGCCAGTCCCACGCCATTCATCCCCTTCACTATCAACACGTTCGCGGATAATGTCAACGTGCGCAACAATCCCGGTTACCTGTTCAATGTAAAGCTGCTTGTCAACTCCAGCGACACACTCACCGTGCACGGCATGTCGCCCGGCGGGGAATGGATCTACGTGGAAGTGACGCCGGATGTATACGGCTGGATCTTCGGTAAGCTGCTCTACACCAGACTGCCCCCACCCCTGCCCATCAAGGAACCCGTGGATGTGCAGCGGATTCGCGCGCATGTCACCGACAGCAGCAGCCATCCTGTCAGCGGGATCGCCTTTGCCCTGACCAGCTCGATGCTGGAGACGGCTGCCCGTTCCGATTCACTCTCTGATGCCAACGGCGACGTATATTTCTTCATCCCCCTGCACACCGAAGGCGACTGGTACCTGACCTATGTGGGCTACGCCTGCACATCCAGCGCCGTGGACGCGAACTGCAACTGCATCGTGGGTGGCTGCGGCAAGGTTGAGCCGGCGCAGTTGATCATCACGCTGCCTACAAGCGAAGTGTTTGAATTCTCCTGGAAGTAATCTACCGGGCCAGCGTTTCAGTGGATGTTCACTGAAGGATATATCTCTGGTTGAGCTTCGAGAAGCTCCACAAACCAGCAAGCAGGATGATGGCTTCCTCATCTTTACTGCGCCAGCCAGGGTAACCGGCTCGAAACATGATGTTTCGCAACAGTCCTTTGTACTGACGGATGCACACCCAGAACAAGCCCCCGCCATCGGCAAGCGTATAGATCAATTCAGGGACCGATTGGCCATGCAGGGCAAGAACAGGTTTTCCATCCTTGCTGCTGCAAACGACGGATGCCCCGCCTTTAACCGCCTTGCGTTCAATCTGTCCGATTAAATCTCCCCGGTCACCCCGAAATAACCGCACAACCTCATAGTCATTGTTGCTGAAATCCTCCTGCACGGAGGAGAAGAGGATTTTTGATTTCGACTCGTCCCTGAAGATCAGGAACTCCTCCGGTTTTTTGGAATTGTAATTCTTGTGCTCAAAAATCATCACCCGCTTGCCAAGCGCGTCGGTGAGGAGCAGGTCCCGGCTGCGCTGGATCGGCTGAATGATGTACGGATAGTTATGAATCGAAGCCACGATGTTGCTTTTCGGCTTACCAAATGTCAGTACCAGTGTGTAGCCGAATATCCCTTTTTCCGCGAATTCAAACAGGAAGTGATAACCTGCTGAAAGATGCTGCTGGATCAGCTGATTGGCTTCCCCCATGTCAGGCAGATCCGTGATCAGGTGAAATTTCAATTTGACTTCGAACGATTTGATCTCATCGTAATAAGTCAGTAAAGGGTCAAATGACCCAAAAGGATGGATTTTGGAAGGATCGCGAAGATTCGTCATGAAAAATCCTTTTGCATGGCATCAATTCTTTGGGCTCAATTGTATCAAATGCGGTACAAGCGGCGAAGCATCCTCTGCTGATTAAGTAATTTTCTTAATTCATGCTGATACGGCAAGACAACGGGGATCTACCACCGGTTGGTTCGTCACCTCGATGTCAGACACTCAGCGCTAGGATTCTACGTGTTGCACGCGGCGGTTGACCAGCCACAGCGCCAGCATGATCAACCCCAGCACAGCCAGAATGTACAGCACAAGCAGCCCGCCGCTCGCGCCATCCACCCACGCGCCGTAGATCAATCCCGCCAGGGTGGAGAAGACCGCGACCAGTCCAACGTATGCCCAGGCTTTAAGTTTTCCAATGACCTTTGAAACAATGAGAATAGACTGCAGGCTCAATTCCGGATCCGCCATCAGGTACGCCAGCAGGGGGCCGCGGTGCATGCCCAGGCTTAAGAACATCTTGGCGATGGGCACCTCCACCAGGGTGGGAAAGTACATGAACACACCAAAGACCACGCCAAAGAAATTGCCCAGCAGCGTGTTGCGCCCCGCCAGGGTCTGGATCCACTCAGGCTGGATGAGCTGACGGATGATGCCTACGGCAAAAACACCCACGATGAGCAGCGGGAAGATCTGCTTGATGAAACGCCAGGATTCCCACAGCCAGTCGCGCAGATCATCGTGGGAAAATTTATACCGCACAAAGAGGATCACTGCCAGCAGCAGGAGCGTGACAGCCAAAAAACGCCCGGTCAGCCCGATCTCAATCGCCCCCTGCAGCACGGTCACTTTGAGCGCCGCCACCAGCAGCGTGAGACTGGTGAGGCTAAGCGTGATCCACAGCCAGGCGTTGAATTTCTCGAACACTTTCTCAAAACCGAGCCAGGCAGTAACGCCGATGAGGATGAGCAGCGCGATGAGCACAACGCCCTGCACGGAAACACCCTCCTCGCCTTTGGACGCGTCGTACGGCACCAGCCTGTCCAGCCCTGCCTGGAAGCCATCCACCCCGGCAAGTGGCATGTTGGCTAAGAGATAGGTGTTGGTGAGGAAATCCACCTTGAGCGTACCGGCGATGAGCAGCGCGACCATCAACAGCAGGAATACTACCATTCCTTTGCGCATGGAGCGCTTTCCGGCAAAGGTCTCATCGGTTTCCTCGTCATGACGCGCGTCTGAGCCTCTGAAGATGAGCGCCATGATCATACCGATGCCAATACCAAACGCCAAAGAAAGGAATAGGCGCGAGAACGCCAGATCCGGACCGATGGCAACGCCGGTGTAAGCCAGCGCCAGCAGGTTGGCGGCCGGGGCAAAGAAAAGGAAGGTGACGGCAGGACCCAGCCCGGCGCCTTTCTTGTGGATACCGGCAAAGAGCGGCACGATCGTGCAGGAGCATACCGCCAGCAGCGACCCCGCCAGCGCGGCAGCCGGGTAGGAAATGTATTTGGGTGTTTTTCGCCCCAGGAAGCGTGTGATGGTCTCCTTGGGAATGAGGGCGGTCATGCCGCCGGCGATGAAAAAGGCGGGCATCAGGCACAGCAGAACGTGCGCCGCCAGGTATGCCGCCAGGTTGCCCAGTCCGCTCTGAAGAAGTTTAAGAAGGATTGATGCAAAGTCCACAAGAATTCTCCATTATATTCAAATATTGGAATGTGATGCGCGTAAAATAAGCAGCGGTGGTTCACAACCGCCGGTAAAATCAGGCAGCCAGGACAGCTTTTACCCACTCACCGATCTCAGCCGCATCGGGGATGCGCCCTTGTGAGAGCAGCTTCTCATTGATCACCAGTCCGGGTGTGGAGAGAATGGGGTAGTTCATGATATCCTCTGTGCTTGTGACTTTAATGAATTCCGCCTCAACACCCAGTGCTTCAACCGCGCTGCGGGTGATGGCTTCAAGCTTCTTACAGTTGGGGCACCCGCCCCCCAGGATCTTGATGGTTAACATTCACACTCCTTTAGGTTAGTCAAGATTCTTCACTTCCTGTGGACTGCATTTTGGGCAGGTGCATTTTGGATTGTATGTTCTTTTGACTGACACAGGAATGGATTTTCCTGTCATGCGCAAGGCAGAATCCAGAACAGGGTAGATCTCATTGCGGGCCACGCGGTAAAAACGGTTCCAGCCGTCGCGTCGTTCTTTGATGATCCCAGCCGAGCGGAGAACGGAGAGCTGCTGCGATAGGTAAGCCTGCCGATATCCCAGCGCGGCTTCCATGTGACAGACGCATTCCTCCCCACCACGCAGGATCTCAAGAATGGCAATACGCACCGAATGATTGAGCAGTCGAAAGATATTTGCCTGCTCTTTGCAGTCCTCTATTGATTTTTTCTCTATCATATTCATAACTTTGAATATTATTATATCACTACTCAGAATTAATGAAAGACCTGTTGTTAAAAAACACGGGATACCAACCCGGGTGAAGAGATTGAACGATAAGATCTCTACGGTAGCGCGTCGGGAAGCAGCAGCATGTCCGGGCAACAATGCACAACAGCATGTCCTGGTTGCCGACAATACTATCTTCATCATCCAATTCGTTCACCTAATCACCCGCGATTCCATGCTGGATCTGATCACGACCCGCTGGCAGGCAGCTCGTGGAAGACTCGCAAGTTCATGCTGACCTCGATGATTCGATCAATGCGCATCAACAAACAGGCCAATTCGTTCACGAAGACAGTATTTTGCATCTGAAAACATGTTACGGATTTTCAACTCGGGTTTCATGAAAACTTTACTTCTCTATATAATTATCATTAACTTATCAGGAGGAACTCATGAGGAGTCGACACCCTTTTGTCTTAACGGTATTAATGAGCATTACACTGCTTGCCTGCCTGCCTGCCGTCGCAGAGCAGACCAAACCCATTGCAGTGACCAGACCGGTGCAGGAACCTAGCAGGGATCTGCCGGCCCTGCCCACGCTCACCAGTAGTGCACCCGCTCAATCCACCCAGACATTTCGCCCACAGCTGCCGACGCTCACCCCGGATGTTGCTAGCGCTCAAAACGCACAATACTACACGGACATCATGGAGTTCGACCCGCTTCATTCCGATTTTTTCACCCATCAGGTGGTCAAGGGAAGCCAGAGCGCGATCTCCGTAACACTTGATGAACTTTCCCTGTGGTTCAACATCACCAGCCCCAATACCAGCATCATCTTTATCCGCAAAGACCTGGTGTATGAAGAGGTCAACGTGAGTGCCAAAGTAAGCATGGAGGATACGCAGGGGTTTGTGAAGCTGATCTGCCAGTACGACCCGGCAATCGGCTGGTACGAGTTCAATATTTCTCTGGATGGTTCGTTTAATATCAAGGTTGCAGAGGTTAATGACGGTCAGATTGCATACACCACGCTGTACTCCGGTGAAACGTCGAAAACCTACAAAAACGGAAATGAAAACGAGTTTAATGCCAACTGCACACCAGATAATTTACATTTCGATTTCAACGGCTCAAAAGGCTGGTCGCTGGATGTTCCCGATACCGTTCCGCATATCCCACGCGGACAGGTTGGTTTTGGCGTAGAAGCTGAAAGCAGCCTGCCCGTAAAGATCGGATTTAACGAACTGGCTGTTGCTCAATCCTACTACTAAGATAAGAAAACGATCAGGTTCCTAGCAAAGGACCTGATCGTTTAAATAATCACCTATATCGGGATTGGCGCGATGACCTGCGCCGAGGTGAAGATCCACGTCACCAGGATGGCGTTGACGAACGCCCCCAGGTAAGGCCGCCCTGTCAGCTGATGGAACCAAGTGGAGATGGGCGTGATGATGATCAGCATGAGGATGATCTGCATCAGGCCCATGGTGAAATTCGCCAGCACTCCTCCAGGTCCGGTGAAGGGAACGACTCCGGCCACGAAGAGGGGCACATACTGAAAGAGCATGAACACCAGCAGCGGGACGATCATCGCCAGGATGTTGACGCCGGACCATGAGAGGAAAGTGCCCAGCCATGTCTTGCGCTCCTTCAAGCGCAGCTGACCATGCAAAAAGCAGCCGATCATGATGAAGGCGAACAGCACAAACGGCAGGTAGAGCAGGAACATCAAAGCGCGGTAGGGAGTCAGGTCGCTGGCGATGGGGAAGATGAAGCGCCAGTCCACGATGAAGACCCTTTCCAGGACATATTGGGCAAGCACCACAAAGCCAGTCAGGATAACCGCCAGCAGACCTGTTTTTCCAATGGCCTTCCAATCCAGCCGGAAGCGGTCAGGAGCAAAAGAGATCCCCAGGTCCGCCCAGGAGAGTCCGTCTTTTTTGGCGCGTTTCTTGAACCAGCCGCGCATGCTGAACAGCCCAAATAGCTTGGTCAGCACCAGCCACCAGACGATGCCATTGACCAGCATCATGGGGAAGACCTTGTCGATGCGCACCAGGTAAACATGCAGCCCGAAAAGTGCAAAGATGAGCGGCAGATACAGCCAGGAGAACAAACCATTGATCGAGGCGATTCGCAGAAACTCGCGTCTGGATGCCGTGTACGCCCCCACCGCCTGGCCCTGCAGCGCAGCGAACCAGCGCGTGCGGATGAGAATCAAGCCCAGCGGGATGAGCATGCCAAAACCTGCCATCAGCGCGAACAGCGTGCACACCTCTTTGATCTGCCAGGTCTGGGACATGGCATCGATCCAGTAATCCGGATTCGGCTGCAGCGCGTCACGCATCCATTCCACGGCGGCTGCCGTGCCGACGCGGTTGTGCGATTCGAAATTGTGCAGCACCGGCAGCAGCACCACCTTCCGCGCGGTACCGGCAGCGAAATCGCCGTAGGTAAGGCCGAACTGCGGATCGCTGACTGGGAAGGCCGCCTGCGTCTGCGGGCTGCTCATCCAGTCACTCTCCACGTTCTTGACCCCGGTCATGCGCTGGCGGTATTCGTCGTATTTTCCGTAGATCATGAGCATGTTCTTGGGCATCTCGGGTGTCGCCTCGCTGGTGTAGGCGTTGCCGGAAAACACAACCGCGCGGATTTCAGGATCCTCCAGGGCAATTTTGTAGGAAAGCTCGCCGCCAATGCTGAAACCGATCAATCCAACCGAGTCAGCCTTCACGTAGGGCAGGTTTTCCAGGTAATCGATCGAAGAGGCCAGCCCGTAGGTCAGGTCAAACCCCGGGGCGTCCTGATCACCGGGTTGGCCCGAATTGCCGCGTCCGATGGCATCGATCTCCAGCACCACAAAACCGCGCCGCGCCAGTTCGATGCTGTACGGATCGGTCGTTTCGCGGTTGGTCTGGTAGCCATGCGTGGCAACCACGCCCGGAGCAGGTGAATCGTTGCTCACGCCGCGCGGCACGAACAGCTTGGCGCGGATGGGAATGCCGTTTGAATTGGGAAATTTGACATTGCTGACGGATACCCTGCCAAAATCGCGCTGCACGATGGAAGCGATCAAAACTGCCGCCACGCAAATGAGCAACAGGGCAAGAAGCATCACCCACGCGCCGGTCTGTTTTTTGGATCGAAGGAGCTGTGCGGTGTTCATTGGAAATCCTTTCAGAAGGTTTTTTCTTTTGATTATTGTACAACCGAAGTTCTCAATAAACTCAATGAAACATCCCTCACTACCGTGAGGGATGTCAGCGTGCGTTTGTCGGGTTATTTGGTTTTCTTCTCGATGCCTGTCAGCATTTCCTTGATGCCGCCGATGGAGCTGAGGATGCCGGTGGCCTCGTAAGGTAGGTAAACGACCTTGTTGTCCTTGCCCGAGACCATCTCTTTGAGCGCTTCAATATAACGGATGGCAATCATGTAATTGCTGGCGTTGGATGGGGTCTTGGCAAGCGCGTCGGTGACCTTCTTAACGGCCTCCGCTTCGGCAGCAGCAACCAGGCGGCGGGCTTCGGCTTCACCCTCAGCTTTGAGGATGGACGCTTCGCGCTCGCCTTCAGACTTATTGATAGCAGCCTGCTTCATGCCTTCCGCGCTGAGGATGGCAGCGGACTTGTCGCCTTCCGCCTGCAGGATCTTGGCACGCCGCTCGCGCTCTGCGGTCATCTGCTTCTCCATCACCTGACGTATGTCGGGCGGCGGGGTGATGTCCTGCAGCTCGACGCGGTTGACCTTGACGCCCCACTTTTCGGTGGCATCATCCAGGATGGCGCGCAGCTGGCTGTTGATCGTGTCGCGGGAGATGAGCGTGTCATCCAG
This sequence comes from uncultured Anaerolineaceae bacterium, assembly GCA_964498605.1. Taxonomy (GTDB): domain Bacteria; phylum Chloroflexota; class Anaerolineae; order Anaerolineales; family Anaerolineaceae; genus JBGQAS01. The sequence continues at coordinate 15,265 of CAZCHK010000012.1, forward strand.
GTCCAGCTCCCCGATCAGGTTGCGCAGCGTGGTCAGGGTGAGCTTCTCAATGGCATCCGGCAGGTTGGCGATCTCGTACACCGCCTTGGTGGGTATCACGATCTGGTAATACAGCAGCGCGTCGATCTTGAGGATGACATTGTCCTTGGTGATGACCTGCTGGCTGGGAAAATCGAAAACCGTTTCGCGCAGGTCGATCTTGGTGGTTTCCTTGTAAATGATCTGCGGTGCGGGTAAACCTGGGATTTGCTGCACGTAGCGCCAGTAGATCCTGCGGGACTTTTCAAACCAGGGCAGCACCAGGTTTAGGCCCGAGTTGAGCGTGCGGTTGTAGCGTCCCAGGCGCTCGATGACCCGTGTCTCAGCCTGCGGGACGACGGTCAAACCGCTGAGCAGATACAACACCACCACACCGATGACGATCAAACCGATAATAAGAAATGCCATGGCTCCTCCTCCTGTTCAATGACGGTCAACAAACAATGTGAGTTCATCCCTGCGCATGATGGTCACGATCTCGTCTTTGTCGAAGATCTTGTCCGGCATCAGAGCGCGGGCTTTCCACTCCTCACCACCAACCTTCACCCGCCCCTGATTCTTTGAGTTGATGATCGGGACGATGACGACAGCGGTCTTGCCGATGAGGGCATCCAACCCCAAAGGGATCTTGTCACTCGAAAAAAACTTATCAAAGCTGGAAGTATTGCTCATATCGTTACCTTATGTTTCTGCACCATCTAAATTCTCAGCTATAGTGTATTCCAAATTGCAGAAAAATCAATATTGGATATAATATACTTCAACGATTGTTGAACTATATTTATGAAAACCTCACCCAACCTGACCCTCATCTTTAAAGCTCTGGCAGACCCGACCAGGCTGAAAATCTTCCAGCTGCTGAGGCAGGGGGAGTACTGCAACTGCGAGCTCAATCAGGCGACCGGGTTGCCGATCAACCTGGTCTCGCATCACCTGCGCATCCTCAAATCCTCTGGCCTGGTGAATGCGGTTCGCGACAGTGAAGACACACGCTGGATCCACTTCTCCATCGACGAAGACACGCTGGATAAAGCACGCGCCGCGATCAACGCGCTGCTTCAATTCCCTGACATGCCTCGCCGCACATCCAGCTGCCCATCCTCCAAGAACAGAAAGGCTGACAATCCGTGAACAAAGAAAAATCTGATAAATTGAGTACTTTTGAACGCTACCTCTTCCTGTGGGTCGCGGTTTGCATGGGGATCGGTCTGCTGCTTTCCAGGTTCGTCCCCGGTATTGGCGAGACCATCGATTCCTGGCAGATCGAGGGCATCAGCATCCCTATCGGCATCTGCCTTTTCCTGATGATGTACCCGGCACTGCTCAATCTGCAGGTCAGCGAGCTGAAGAAACTCGGCAGGAATCCCAAGCCCATCCTGCTGACCTTATTCTCCAACTGGCTGTTCGCACCGCTGATCTCGCTTCTGCTGGGAACCCTCTTCCTAAAAGGGAATGAGCAGTTGATGGTCGCGTTCATCCTGCTGGGTGCCAGTCCATGCACTGCCATGGTGCTGGTCTGGGGTAAGCTGGCCGAGGGTAACCAGGAGCAGAATGTGGTTAATACCAGCCTCAACACGATTACGGTCATGTTCCTGTACGTGCCAGTGGTGGCGCTTCTGACCGGCATTCAGAACATCCCCATCAACCGCTGGCAGCTGGTCATCTCCGCACTGGTATTCATCGGTCTGCCCCTTTTACTGGGCATGTTGAGCAAGTGGCTCATCATCAGGATCAAAGGCGAGGACTGGTTCCACAGCAAATACCGTCCCTTTGTGGGCAAGATCGCCATCCTGGCGCTGCTGATGACATTGATCGTGCTGTTCTCGCTCAACGGTAAGGTGCTGCTGGAGAATTTTGATCTGCTGGGGATCATCACCGTCCCGCTGTTGATCCACTTCGTCATCGTGGTTGGTTTCAATCTGCTCATGACGAAGATCTTCAAACTGGCCTACCGGGAGGCCATCATCACGGTCATCATCGGCTCATCCAGTCACTTTGAGATCGCTATCGCCTCAGCGGTCGCCATGTACGGCATCGGCTCGGTTGCTGCGCTGGGAACAACCATGGGCTTGTTCTGGGAAGTGCCCATCATGCTGGGATTGGTGGCTTTCGGTAAATACCTGCGCCGGCGGCATTTCTGGAAAACGGACGCATCGACCCAAACCGTTTTACCCAATTCATTACAGGAGTAAACCATGCTGAGTATTAAAATACTTGGGCCTTATCCTTCCTGCAGCATGTGCAATACCGCGGAAGTACAGTGTAAACAAGCTGCTGCCGCATTTCCCGGTCAGGTCGAAGTGACCCATGAGGATATGATGACAGCCGAGTTCGGTATGTACAAAGACATGGTACCTCCCATTATCCTGATCGGGAGCGAGTTGATATCAACGGGAAAAGTCGTTCCCGCTGGTAAGCTTAAGGATATGGTTCAGATACGTTTGCGCCAGTAACAGCTGGAATAAACCGAAATTAACCGGCGTGTCACGAGTTTGCCGTGAATATCGATTTTTTTAGAATTTCAAATGCCGGACGGTCATGCCGTTGTGCTTGATCTCGCGCAGCGACTCAATGCCGATCTGCAGGTGTTCATCGGTGTAGCCCCGGGTGACCTTTGTGTCGCTTTCCTCCGTCTTGATGCCTTCGGGTGTCATGGGCTGATCGGACACCAGCAGCAGCGCTCCGGAAGGAATCTGGTTGTGAAATCCCACCGTGAAGATGGTGGCAGTCTCCATGTCCACCGCCATACAGCGAATCTCGCGCAGGTAATCCTTAAACTTCTCGTCGTGCTCCCACACACGGCGGTTGGTGGTGTAGACCGTACCTGTCCAGTAGTCGCGCTCGTGGTTGCGGATGGTTGTTGATATGGCCTTCTGCAGGTTAAAGGCAGGCAGCGCAGGTACCTCTGGCGGGAAATAATCATTGGAAGTTCCCTCCCCGCGGATGGCGGCGATGGGCAGGATGAGATCCCCCACCTGGGTCTTCTCTTTCACGCCACCGCATTTTCCCAGGAAAAGGCACGCTTCCGGCTGGATGGCTGTCAGCAGGTCCATGATGGTGGCGGCGTTGGCGCTGCCCATACCAAAATTGATGATGGTGATGTCATCAGCGCTGGCGTTTAGCATGGGTTTATCAACCCCGTTGACCGCGACGCCGTATGCCCGGGCGAAATGGTGCACATAATTGCTGAAATTTACTAGCAATATGTATTTTCCAAATTCCTCCAGGCAGGTACCCGTATAGCGCGGCAGCCAGTTGGAGATGATCTCATGTTTTGTTTTCATAGGATTATTGTAGCACGGCGAGAATCCTTTCAGCCTTAGTCGCGCGGTTCCTCCTCTCGAAATAAGGTATATTTGGTCAAACAGTACGAAAGGAAGCAGCGATGGAAACCAAAAAAATCACGACCATGCAGCCGGACAAGAAGATCGCGCTGATCGCCCACGACAACAAGAAGAAAGACCTGATCGAATGGGCACGCTTTAACCGCGTACTGCTGGCGCATCACCAGATCTTTGCCACGGGAACCACCGGCAGCATGCTGGAGCATGAGCTGGGCGTCAAGATCACCAAGTATCAGAGCGGACCACTGGGCGGTGACATGCAGATCGGAGCCGGGATAGCCAGCGGCAAGATCGATTTCCTCATCTTCTTCTGGGACCCGATGGAACCGATGCCTCACGATCCCGACGTGAAAGCCTTGCTGCGCCTGGCGGTGGTGTGGAACATCCCCGTAGCCATGAACCGCGCTTCAGCGGATTTCATCATCTCCTCTCCCCTGATGGACAGCCAGTACGAACGGCTGATCCCGGGTTACAAAAATTTACGCCAGATCAAATAGTGAAACGGTCAGGATAACCGCCGTACTTCAGCAAGCTATCGACTGATCAGGCCAGTGCTGATCAGCCTGGCGGCCTGCAACAGCAGCCTGGGGTCATTGCGCGCGACTGTCAGCACGATGCGTGCCAGGGAGAGCTTCCCAAGGGGGATGCGCGAGGCTTTGTCGATGAGCCGATCGATGCGCTCCTGCTCCATATCCTTCAGCATTTTTCGGATGCGGTAGAGTGCACCGTGCATACCGCTGTACTGCCTGTGCCATTCCTTTTCATACGCGCGCAGTGCCCCGGCTGTCGCTTCACCTTCGCTGAGCGCTTTCACCGCGACGCGCATGGCCATCTGCGCGCCCGCCATGCCCAGGTCAATTCCACCCCCGTGCAGAGGGTCCGCCTGGTGCGCCGCGTCCCCGACTGCCAGCAGCCCATTTGAGACGAGCTGCCGCAGCGTCCCGCTGACCGGGATACCACCGGCAATGCGGGTCCTCTTCTTTGCGCGCGGGAATTTCTCGGCGATGAACTGGTCCAGCAGGTCAAAAGCGGGAACTCTGGCGCGTTGATCCGCGGAAATGACCAATCCGACGTTGGCCGCGTGGGCACTTTTTGGGAACACCCACAGGTATCCGCCGGGAGCTAGCCGCCGGTTCAGATGGTACTGGCAAACATCCACCTCGATCTGGCCGTCCAGCCCGTCCAGCAGGTACTCCGCTCCGATATAGTAATCCTCCAGGGGCGGAAGGCTCTTCCAACCCGCCCAGCGCGTCACCTGGCCCTCGCTCCCATCCGCGGCGACCACCAGGCGTGAACGAAGCGCGTATTCTTTCCCAGACAGGCTCGTCTTCACCCCGCGCACAAACCCGTCCTCAATGATCAATCCAACCGCGCTGGCGTGGGTGCGCAGGTCCGCGCCTGCCTCCTGCGCCAGGTGGGAGAGTTCCAGGTCAAAGAGTTTGCGGTCGACCACCAGAGTGGGTTCAGTGGGCGGCACTTTCACAGAAGCCCCCCGCGAATTGTGCACCGCGAAACGGGTGATGTGGGTGTCGATCCAGCGTTCGTCCAGGTCAATGAACGCCCGAGTGCTGTCCGCCCCGACTGCCTCCGCGCAGCGGACGGGATAGCCCACCCGGGGACGCTTTTCCAGCAGCAGCGTATCCAGCCCGGCCTGCGCCGCGCGCCTGGCAGCCACCGATCCGGCCGGGCCAGCCCCCACTACAATAACGTCATACCTGTTTTTCACGTTTTCCTGTCCCGATCCGGCGGCTTTAGCGCCCCAGCCGGGCAAACATCCACGCAGCGGTCGCAGCGGATGCACACCCGGTCATCGATGACGAGCTTCTCCGCTGTCAGCGCCATGGCGAGTGTCGGGCAGACACCCACGCAGCAGCCGCACACCAGGCACAACAAGTGATCGATACAGATCGGTTCTTTTCGCATGAGCTTTCAATTTGAGACAGAAAAATTTTAGCATGGATTTTCTCCTGTGAAGATCCATGCAATCGCACCACGAAGAATGCATTTCTGGTATCATCCAGCCACATATGAACCGACACCCAGCTACCATTTACCTGCCCGCCATCCTGGCTGCCATCTTCTTTGGCATCAGCACTCCCCTGGTCAAACTATTGCTGGGAGATGTCGACCCGGTCATTCTGGCAGGCCTGCTGTACCTCGGAGCCGGACTGGGCATGCTGGTATTTCGTGTGATTCGGTCTGGCGCCAAAAAACAGATGACCTTCGAAGCATCTCTCAAGCGTGCAGATTTTTGGTGGCTGGCCGGGGCGATCGTCGCCGGAGGCGTGCTGGGGCCCATCGCGCAGATGATCGGCATCAACAACTCCCCCGCGGCCACGGCGTCCCTGCTGTTGAATTTTGAAGCTGCCGCCACCAGCCTGATCGCCTTCCTTTTCTTCCGCGAGCACATCGGAAGACGTGTGTGGCTGGGACTCTTCATTATCACTATCGCAAGCATCCTGCTCAGCCTGGATCTTTCCTCTGGCTGGGGATTCTCAGCGGGTTCTCTTCTGCTGCTGGCAGCCTGTCTTTTTTGGGGCGTGGACAACAACTTCACCAACCGGATCAGCGCCAAAGATCCTGGCACAATCGTCATGCTGAAAGGTTTGATCGCCGGGAGCTTCTCGATCGCGCTGGCGCTCATGCTGGGGAAGCCGCTGCCGTCCTGGCAGATCGTCCTGTTCGGGTTGCTTCTCGGTGCTGTCAGCTACGGGGTCAGCGTGATGCTTTTCGTGTACTCCCTGCGCGGTCTTGGCGCTGCGCGGACGAGCGCTATCTTCTCCACGGCGCCCTTCATCGGCGTCACCCTCTCGCTGATCATCTTTGGAATCAATATCGCCTGGACCTTTTATTGCGCGCTGGCGTTGATGCTGAGCGGTGTGTGGCTGCTGGTGGGAGAAAAGCATGCTCACGCGCATGCCCACAAAGCAATCACTCACGACCACCGGCATCGCCACGATGACGACCACCACGATCACGAGCATGATGAAGCACACGCGCGTGCTGATCAATCTCACAGCCATGTTCATGCGCACGAGCATCAGGTACACACGCACAGCCATTCCCCTGATATCCACCATCAACACGAACACGAATCCTGATCCAGGCACCGCCATGCAGTGGTCGAAAAAGTGTGCTGGTAAAATTGGTCGCAGACCGTAACTCGACAATTCCCCATGTTCAAAGAAAAGAAGTCCTTCGCTGCCATCATCCTGCTCGCGTATGTCTCCTTCATCGCGCTTGGCATGCCGGACGGACTGCTTGGTGTCGGTTGGCCTTCGATGCGCGCCGGTTTCAGCCAGCCGCTGGACGCCCTGGGTCTTCTGCTCATCACCAGCGTTGCCGGTTACATGACCTCGAGCTTCTTCTCCGGCAAGCTGATCGGGCGGCTGGGCGTGGGCGGGGTTCTGGCTGCCAGCTGCACCATGACCGGGTTGACGCTGATCAGCTACACCCTCGTGAGTCATTGGTGGGTGATGGTGCTGCTGGGAATCTTGTGCGGGTTTGGCGCGGGGGCCATCGATGCCGGGCTGAACACGTACATCGCGTCGCGCTTCAGCGAACGCGTGATGCAGTGGTTGCACGCCAGTTACGGCATCGGCGTGACCCTGGGTCCGCTGATCATGACCGGCGCGCTCAAACAATTCGCTTCCTGGCGCCCCGGATACCGCGTCGTCGGAGGGATTCAGCTTGTGCTTGCGGTTATTTTCCTACTCAGCCTGCCGCTGTGGCGCGACAGGAAGAACCCTGGGCAGGCCGAAGAAAAGAGGGACAACAGCGATGAGCGGACCCCGTACGGTGAAACCTTTGGTCAACCCGCAGTTTGGGTCAGCATTGTGCTGTTCTTCCTGTACACAGGCTCCGAGGTCACCCTGGGCACGTGGGCGTATTCACTGCTGACTGAAGGACGGGGCATCACGGCGGAGGTCGCCGGGCTTGTTTCCGGCAGCTACTGGCTGATGTTCACAATAGGGCGCATCCTGGCAGGGCTCCTCACGCGCAAAGCTGGTATCCACCGCCTGGTCATGGCCAGCCTGCTGGGAGCGCTGCTGGGAGCCGTGTTGGTATGGTGGAACGTGCTGCCCGCATTCAGCGTCATCGGGGTGGGTATGATCGGGTTTTGCATCGCGCCGATCTTCCCCGCGCTCATGTCGGGGACCGTCAAACGCGTCGGCAGTCGCTACACCTCCAACACCATCGGCATGCAGATGTCCGCAGCTGGCCTGGGTGCATCCCTCATCCCCGGGCTGGTGGGAGTCCTGGCTCGCAGCACTTCGTTGGAGGCAGTGCCGGTCTGCCTGCTTGTCCTCTTCATCCTGATCCTGGGGCTGTACCAGGTTTCCCTTAAGATCAAGTGTCAGGTATAAATCGTGACTTTTACCAGCGTACTGTATTGGCTCACACCGTCTTTGCCCCCGTCTGCCCGGCATTGATCGTCCAGCCACTTGTGGTCAGGGCGCTGACCTCGGGATGCTCGCTGACCTGGCCGGCGGAGCGCGTGCCCAGCCGGGCGGCGCGCTTTTTCTGCACGCTGCTGCTGATGGTCACCGCGATGCCGATCCCCAAAAAGCCGACGATCACCCCGATGACCCACGCCCAGAAACCGATCTCCTTGTTCGCCGTCAGGCTGATCAGGAAGCAGATTGCCGTTGAAAGAAGCAACCCAGTGATGATGATGGTATTCTCGCGCGGCGCGTGCTTGATGTGAATATCCCGGCAGCTGGAGCAGCGCATCAGCGTCACCGTCTTGGATAACTGCTGTCCGCTCACCGTCTTGTTCAGCACCACATCGTACCTGTGCAGGTCGCCCGGTTTATGCTGCTGGCAGAACCAGCACATGCTTACCAGCGGTGAAGGCGGTTGCGCGCTCACGGCCGGGTACACTGCACCTAGCGGGGAAGCCGTTGCTGCCGTAGCGCTCATCGCCTCTGCGGCAGTGGAGACTTTGTGCGGACTGGGCGCGGGAGCCTTGCTCCTGGCCAGGGGTGTCGCTCTCAGCGGTACCAGGTGGGTTTCCCACCAGTATCTGGCGTCCGCGGCAGCGACCTCCAGGTCAAGCCCGCGTTTGCGGGCACCCTGCTCGCACATCAGGGTGGAGGTGACCACGTTCTGATCAAACAGGATCATTCCACCGGATTGAGCGCGCATCCGGTTCATTTTCATTTCAGCCTCAAACACACTTTTTGCGTCTTTGCGAAAATCCACCACCGATTGGGAAATGTACATGTAACCTTTCCCGCGCGGTATGGTCGCGCCGGGATATCCGCAGGGACAGTCATTGTCAGAGCAAAGACCATCCTGGCCCGGATTGACTTCTGGTACCTCGAAATATTCCATCGATCCCTCCACTCGTTGTTCTTCAAATGATTATACAGAAGAAATCGCGACTGACTCACTTTTGGAGCAAAAAAAGTCTCTCTCGTTTTTACTTTAAGGTGTAAAATTACTCCCCGATTGACCCAGAACTGAATTCGCAGCCGCCAAGCGCGGCTTTTTTAAAGGAAGTTTTTATGACCATCGAAAGAACCGACATTCGCAACATCGCCATCGTCGCCCACGTCGACCACGGCAAGACCACGCTGGTGGACGGACTGCTCAAGCAGGCGCGCGTTTTCCGCGAAAACCAGCACATCATCGAACGCGTGATGGATTCCAACGACCTGGAGCGGGAGCGCGGCATCACCATCCTCGCCAAGAACACCGCCATCTCCATCCCCGACCCGCAGAGCGGGAACATGGTCAAGATCAACATCGTGGACACCCCCGGCCACGCCGATTTTGGCGGCGAAGTGGAGCGCGTGATGAACATGGTGGACGGCGTGCTGCTGCTGGTGGACGCCGCTGAAGGCCCCATGCCCCAAACCCGCTTCGTGCTCAAGAAAGCCCTCGAGCGGGGCCTGCGCGCCATTGTCGTCATCAACAAGATCGATCGCAAGGACGCCGAGCCGGATGTTACTTTGAATTCCACCTTTGACCTGTTCATCGAGCTGGGCGCTTCAGATCTGCAGGCGGAATTTCCGATCATTTACGCCAACGCGGTCACCCAGCAGGCGGGCACCACGCCGGCTCTCTCCCCCAACCTGCAGCCTCTTTTTGAAGCCATCCTGCGCCACATCCCGGGTCCCACGGTCGAGCCGAACGCTCCGCTGCAGCTCCTGGTCACCGCTCTGGATTACGATGATTACCGCGGCACGACCGCTATCGGTCGCATTCACGCCGGCTCGATCCGCGCCAACGCCCCCCTGGCGCGCATCACCGTTAAAGGCGAGATCATCCCGGAACGCGCCCGCTACCTCTACATTTACAAAGGGCTGGAGCGCGTGGAGGTGGAAGAGGCCCAGGCAGGCGAGATCGTCGCCATCGCCGGGCTGGAGAACATCAACATCGGCGAGACGCTGGCTGATCCCGAAAACCCCAAGGCGCTCGACCCCATCCGCGTGGAAGAGCCCACCGTGCAAATGACCTTCGGTGTCAACACCTCGCCGTTCGCGGGAAAGGAAGGCAAATGGGGAACCTCGCGCAAGCTGCGCGAGCGCCTGTACAATGAGCTGCGCTCAAATGTGGCGCTGCGCGTGGCCGACACGCAGTCCGCGGATACCTTCCTGGTATCCGGTCGCGGCGAACTGCACCTGGCCATTTTGATCGAAACCATGCGCCGTGAGGGTTACGAGTTCCAGGTCAGCCGACCGGAAGTGATCTACCGCACCACGGATGATGGGCAGACGCTGGAACCCTTTGAAGAGTTACAGGTCGAAACCAGCAACGAAACGGTCGGCGCGGTGGTCGAGATGCTGGGCAGCCGGAGAGGGCAGATGCTGGACATGCGCGACCAGGGAGATGGGACCACGCGCATGACCTACCTGGCACCGACGCGGGGTCTGCTCGGATTCCGCTATCAATTCCTGACCTCGACCCGGGGCATGGGCATCATGAATTCACTCTTTCATGGTTACCTGCCTTTGGCGGGGCAGATGAACGCGCGCTCCACCGGTTCGATCGTGGCCTGGGAGCCCGGAACGACCAACAAGTACGGTCTGAAAAACGCCGAGGAACGCGGCACCCTTTTCCTCAGCCCCGGCGTGGATGTGTACGAGGGCATGGTGGTCGGCGAGCGCAACAAGCCGGGTGATCTGACCGTGAACGTGTGCAAGACCAAGCATCTCACCAATATGCGCTCTTCCAACGCCGATATCGAGGTGCGCCTGAATACCCCGCGGCGCATGAGCCTGGATGAAGCCATCGAGTACCTGGCTGAGGACGAGCTGCTGGAGGTCACACCGCAGAACTTCCGCATCCGCAAGCGCATCCTGGACACCGAGGAACGCGGCAAACAGGTCAAAAAGTCCAAAGAGTTGCTCGAGGAGTAAATTCATCCGACAAAAAAACACCCGGCCGGGTGTTTTTTTGTAACAAACATGCAACACAAACCCATTGCATTTGACCTGGATTTGCTATAATAATATTGAATAGACCATAAAGGAAATTCTGTGTCAACACTTGATAAACTACTCCGGGCATTGAAGAGCGAGGACCCCCGCCTGCGCAAGGCGGCAGCCGAGCATCTGGGTGAGAACTACGCCGGCGAGGAAGTCGTCAGCGCCCTCATTGAATTGCTCAAGGATCCGGACTGGTTCGTGCGCCTGGAAGCCGTGCGCGCGCTGGGCAGGATCAAGGACGATTCAGCCGTGCCCGCCCTGAAAGACCTCTATTTCGAAGCCCTGCGCCGCAACCTGGATATGAGCATACCGGTGGGATTCCACGAATTCGTGCGCAATGCCCTCTCCGACCTGGGCTGGGAGCTGGGTTTCGGTGGCTTTGAAAAACATCCTTAACACAAATATCTAATAAACGAGGCGCAGACCCGGCGCCTCGTTTGTCTTTACCCGGTTCTGGCCTGGCGCCTCTTCTCGCGCCGCTCGGCTTTGCGCGCACGGCGCTCCAGCACAGCCCGCATGCGGTGCTGGCGGTCCCGCGTGAGGGGGTACAGGGAGGCAACCACCAGCGCGGCAACCAGCAGGATGGCAACAAAGGGGCCGGTGAGGATGCGAATGGCCAGCACCGCCTTCTGGGGCGGCATGTAGCTGGCGGAGCCTTCGATTGGTTTTTGATATCCGAAGGCGTTCAGCATCTGCAGCGAAAGGAATCCGGCGATGGCGGTGCTGAGCTTGCGGATGAAGCTGACCGCGCCGTAATACAGCCCCTCGTGGCGCGCATTGGTCTTGACCTCGTCCCAGTCGATGACGTCGGGAAACATGGCTTCAGGAATGACATGGGCGTTGGAGATAGCGATACCCGCCAGGAACGCCAGGACCAGCACCATGCCCACCTGCCCGGGCTGGATAAAGAATACAAACAGCTGCACGGCGATCCAGAAGGATATGCCGATGATGTAAGCGGCGCGTTTGCTCAACTTCCGGGAGATCCAGTTCCACAGTGGCAAAGCGAGCACCGCGGTGAGCATCATGATGCCCAGACCGACCGATTCGATGCCCATGCCGATGAGGGGGACCTTATACAGCAGGTCACCGCTGGTCACCCAGTACAGCAGGAAATACGGCAGCATGCCCGCCACGATGTCCGTGGAGACCCAGTTCAGCACGTAGATTCCCGTGGCGTACCGGAACGGGGTGTTCTTCCACAGCAGTTTCAGGATCTCGCCAAACTTCGGCTGTTCGCGCGGAACCTCATGCGAGATGGGCCGCTCGCGGATAAAGAAGAAATTGAGCAGGTAAGGGATGATCGCCAGGCCGCCGAAGATGGCGGCGACGGTGATGTACCCCTGCTGAAGACCCAGGGTTTCCGTCCCCCCGGCAGCCACCGTGGAGCGCACCACCATTTTGACGATGTCCGGCGCGGCCACGGCCGTCACCAGCGAAGCGATCAGGTTGAAGATCATGCGGAAGGTGGTGAGCGACGTGCGTTCATCGTAATCCGAAGCGATCTCCGGCGTGAGGGACTGGTGCGGCACGGTGACCAGCGTCTGGATCGAATCGGAGACCATGAAAGCCAGCGTGACATGGATCGCCAGCATGACCTGCGACTGCCAGGGCGGCGCCCACCACAGCAGCATGAAGGCCAGCATGAACGGCACGGCGAAAATGAGCAGGAAGGGGCGCCGCCTGCCCCATTTGGTGCGCACGTTGTCGCTGAGCGAGCCGATGACCGGATCGTTGATGGCGTCCCAGATGGTGGCGATGACGAAGGAAAAAGAAGCCCACAGCGGGTTCAATCGAACCACGTCTGTGAGGAAGATCCAGTAGAAAAACTGCTTGATGGTGTTATAGCTGGCGCGGCTCCAGTCCCCGCTGCCGTAGATCAGCTTGATCCCCAGGCTCAGCTTTTGGGGTTTCCCGGCTATGTTTTCGCTCATTGGTAATCTCCTCCCGATAATTTCCATTGTTTGGGCAGCTCGAGGTCCTTTCCGCCATCCAGCGGCAGCACGTACATGCGGTGGCGTTTGTAGAAGCGCGTCCCGATGCGCTCCAGGTCCGCCAGGCTGCGGTAATTATTCTCGTCCACCTGGTTCATCTCGACGCGCCGCACATTCTTGCGTCTGATCAGGATGCTGGCGATCTCGGCATGCAGCATGATGTTGGCGCCGAACCCCTGGTACTCCGGCAGGACACCGATGCCGTTGAGGGTGATGGTGTCCGTGCGGCGCTTCTCCCTGAGCATATCCACCCAGCCGAAGGGGAACAGCTGCCCTCCCTGCCGCCTGACCGCGGGTCCGATCTCCGGGTAGGTCAGCACGAAACCAACCGCCTCCTCTCCTTTCAAAACGAGCAATATCAGTTCCGGATCGGCGATCATCAGGATGCCCTCCGCCATCTTCTTGAACTCGCGCCTGGTGGAGGGAATGAAACCCGGATTGCCCGCGAAAGCCTTTTCGTGCACGCTTTCCAGCCTGGGGATCCACTCGCGCATCTCATTCGTCGTCCTGAAATGCTTGATGCTGAATCCACCCCGCTCTCGCACCCGCCTGGCTGCTTCGAAGAGTTTCTCAGGGAAGGCCGTTTCCATCCCACGCGCCATCCAGCCTGAAAGAAAATCGGTGTGCTTGCGCATGCCGGCAGCGACGAGCAGGCGGTCGTAATAGGCATAATTGTAAGGGACGCCAAAGACGGCATTGTGCTCGAACCCTTCGACCAGTACGCCCTGCCCGTCAGCCCGGGTGAATCCCTTGGCCCCATAATAGCCCACCAGGCCTCGCGCCCTGCCCCACTCCCGCGCGCCTTCGATCAGCAGCCTGGCGACATCCTCGCTGTCAATCGCGTCAAAGTTGTAGAAGAAACCCAGCTCCACGCCGTGATGCACGCAGAAATTCCGGTTGTGCAGAACAGCCAGGCGGCCAAGTGCTTGCCCTCCCTCCCTGACCAGGAAAAAGGCCGCCTGCGAATGCTCGTAATAGGGATGGCGCTCCTCGTCAAAGATGCCGTACGCATCACCGGCCAACGGCGGGACCCACTGCGGGCAATCCCTGTACAAATGAAAAGGCAGCTTCACAAAATCATGCACCTGGCTGCGCTGGCGGGGGTTGATCTGGATGAGTTCCATGCTGCACCTCTTCTTAAGCATAACACTTTAACGTCCATAAGGTTTACCATCTTCGATTTAGATGAAATGCCTTATAATCATTAATGAGCTTGAATTATACAATTCATCCGCAATCTATTTTGTAGAAAGTTTTTTTATGAACTCTGTGAACTGGATCCGGGATTTTCCCGCCGCCGTGACCGTGTGCGACGCGCAGGGTGTCATCCTGGAAATGAACAAGACCGCCGAGAGGGTGTTTGCCTCGGACGGGGGAAGAGCTTTGATCGGCACCAACGCCCTGGACTGCCATCCTCAGCCAGCGCGCGAGAAGATGCAGCTGCTGCTGGAGACGCACAGTGCCAACGCGTACACGATTGAGAAGCATGGCAAGAAAAAACTAATTTACCAGGCCCCCTGGTATGACAACAGTGAGTTCGCGGGGTTGGTCGAACTATCTCTCGAGCTGCCCGACGAACTGCCGCATTTCATTAGAAAGTAGGGAGGTGAGTTTATGACCACCAGTATCAATTCCGTGGGAAACCGGCGCTTCGCTGTCCTGATCGACGGAGACAATGCCCAACCTTCCCTGATTGACAAAATGCTGGCGGAGGTCAGCAAGTACGGCCTGGCGATCATCCGCCGCGTGTACGGTGACTGGACCACATCCAACATGTCCGGATGGAAGGAATCGCTGCAGACCTACGCCATCCAACCCATCCAGCAGTTCCGCTTCACGATCGGGAAGAATGCCACTGACTCAGCCATGATCATCGACGCCATGGATGTCCTCTACACCGGCGGTGTGGATGGCTTCTGCCTGGTTTCCAGCGACAGCGATTACACGCGCCTGGCGACACGCATCCGCGAGAAGGGATTCTTTGTCATGGGCATTGGCAAGAAGATGACCCCGCGCGCCTTCGTCAACGCCTGCGATGTGTTCGTCTACACCGAGAACCTGGTCTCGGAGGACCGCATCACCCGGCGCAGCAAGCCAAAGGACGAAAAAAGCAAGAACAAGGAACCTGCCACGCCGGATCCCATGCCCCTGCTTAAAGAGGCCTTTGACCTGGCTGTCCAGGAGGATGGCTGGGCGTTCCTGGGAACGCTCGGTCATCATGTACGCCAGCTTGATCCCGGTTTCGACTCGCGTACCTACGGCTTCCGGCAGCTCTCCTCCATGGTGAGGGCTTACCCAAAGAAGGTTGACATCAAGGAAGTCACCATGCCCGATAACAATGTGGTGCTGTACGTCAAAGTGAAATAAAAAAAAAGCTTCCTGAAGGAAGCTTTTTTACCTATTTATATCTCTCCAGCGCGGCATTAAACAGCCTCTGCAGCAGCTCTTCGTAATCGATGCCCGCGGCGCGCGCCGCAAGCGGGAAGTAGCTGGTTTTGGACACCTCGGGCGGAATGAACCCGGGCGGGCTGTTGACATCCAGCACGTACGGCTGCCCGGTTTCATCCAGGCGCACGTCGATGCGGCAGTAATCGATCATCTCCAGCCAGCGCCAGCAGCCCTGGCAAACGCGCTCCAGCCTGGCGCGCAGCTTCGCGCTGATATCCGCCGGGCAGACGAGATGATCGCTACCTTCCCCGGTTTCCTCTTCCAGGATCCATTTCACCTCCAGCGAATCCAGCGGCTGGTACCCTTCCGGCAGCGTGGAGTGATCCGCTTCGATGATGGGCAGGAACTGCGGCGGGTTGCCCAGCATGGGCACGGAGAACTCGCGCCCGGTGATGAAAGGCTCCACCAGTGCTCCGCTGGGGAACCACTTGACAATATGCTCGACCTGCTCCCACAGGCGTTCTTCGCTGTACACCACGCTGTCGTTGGTGATACCCGCAGAGGACCCCTGGGCGACCGGCTTCACGATCATCGGGAATTTCAGTTTGCGTCGGATCCGCTCCAGTCTGCCGTGGAAGACCTGATAGGGCAGGGTGGGTACGTGATTGGCCAGCAGTACGTCCTTCATCATCTCCTTGTCCTGCACCAGGGATTGCGCCAGGGGGCGGGCGCCGGTGTACGGGATCTGCAGCATTTCCATCATGGCGGGAAGCTGGCCGTAGCGATCGTAGCCGTGCAGGCCCAGCGAGTAGTTATATGCCAGGTGGATGCTCTTGCGGTTGCGCTTCAATTTTCCGTACGCATCCTCGTTCGCCTCGATCGGCAGCACCTGGTAGCCCATGTTTTCAATGTGCTTCCAGATGGCACGGATGGTGGCGGGGTCGTCATAATCCGTTTCCAGCTGCGATTTGGGATCGTTCGGGTCAGGATAGGTGTGGCGCACGTTGTACAGGAACGCGATCAGTTTTTTGCCCATTGACAGTTCTTCTTCCTTAATTCTAAAATCATTGATATATAACACCACCGCGGCGAGTTGGATAGGGTTGTAATGAAATTGAAAGGTAAGTTTTTTTTATGAAAGAAGGACCGATCTACCACATCACCGAGGAGAAAACCTGGCGCGCCGGGCTGGAGATCGGGATGTACGAGCCGCACGGGTACGCTCAAGACGGTTTCATTCACTGCTCCACCCGGGAGCAGGTGCTCAAGGTCGCCAACAGCCGCTATCCCGGGCATGAGGATCTGGTTCTGCTGGAGATCGAACCGGACAGGGTGGCATCAGATATCCGCTGGGAGAACCTGGAAGGCGGAGAGGAGCTGTTCCCACACGTCTATGGAAAACTCAACCTGGAAGCGGTCAGCTGCGTGACGGCCATGCCACCGCAGGCCGACGGCAGCTTCGTTTTTCCCGACCATCAAACATGAAAATTTTCTGCCGGGAAGTGGCCATCAAATCTGATATGAATGGAGGAATCATGAAACGCATTTATCCCTGGGTCATCATCTCCCTGATCATCGTCTTTGCGCTGTCTGCCTGCGAAGGCTGGCTGACCGCGCTCAAGGCGGAGGTGGATCTGACCATTCGTAGCAACGGCAGCTGGAAGATCGTCATGCTGCCGACGTATTCGGCAAGTGATGTCGAAACCTACGGCCTGGAGATCGAAACCGGCATACAGACCAAGGTGGGCGAGATGACCTACGTCGGCATGCAGGGGAACTGGAAGAAGGTCAGGACGGACAGCCTTGGCAATGTGACCTACCGCCTGGAATTCTCCGCGGCAGATATCCAGCTGCTGAACGAGTACGTGCTGGAAGACAGCGCCGCGGTGACTTTTGATGGAGAAGGGGGCCAGAAGGTATGGCGTTTCGATTTTTATCCCAACCAGAATGTCTTTAACGATGCGCTGGAGTGGACCTTCACGCTGCATGCCGGCAAAGTGCTCACATCCAACGGCGACCAGAGCAAGTCCGGCACGGTCGTCTGGACTTATCCGTACCAGACCCTGACGGCTGATTTCAGGACCGGTTTCGCCTGGCCCGCCTGGTTAACCATCGTCCTGATCGTCTTCGGCGTGCTGGCCGCAGCAGGCGGGGTGGTTGCGATCATCCTGACCTCAAAGAAGAAAGCTCGCCCGGGGCTGCCGCCGCCTATGACGCCCTTCGCAACCCTTCCGCCACCTGCACCTGGAATGCCACTGCCAGCCCTCGGACCGGCCTGCCAGAAATGCGGCAACACGCTCGCACCCGGGATTGCCTTCTGCCCCAAATGCGGTACCAGGCGTGAGGCTCCTGCTGCCCCTCCGCCAGCGCCACTTCCCACTGCCGCGCCCGCACCAGCTGGTCCCCCGCCAGTTTCGACTGCTGCAGTCGCACCGCCTCCCCTGGCACAAACCCCCACGCCCCCGGCCATGCCGAAGAAAAAGAAAAAATAAGCCATCGAAAAATCAGCCGGTCATTTCAAAAATGACCGGCTGAAAATACGTTATGCGCTGAACAAATCTAATTCCCAAACAGCATTAGAAGCTCTTCAGCGTAATCCGCGATGATCTTACTCTTGATCTTGTCCAGGTTCTCAGCCAGCATGTCAGGCGGGGCGGCCTCGTCGTACGTACGGTTGGCGGGGTACTCGTTCAGACGCACCCAGCCAATACCCGAGGTGATGGCCTGGTTGATGATCTGAACAGCGTGCGTCACATCCGGCTGGACGTGGTCCTTCTCACTCTGCACGCGCTGGTAGGCCTGTACGCGCGCCTGCGCCATGAAGGTCAACGCCTCCCGCTCCGACCACCACTCGTCATCATCACAGGGCTGCCATTCATTCTTGGAAGCTTCCACCACGCACTCACCCTGGGGGCTGGTGGTCGTGTCGTTGCGCGTGACCGGTCCCTCCCAGTCAATGTAAAAGATGATGCCGTTGTCTGGGTAGCGCGCCAGGTAACCACTCGCCATGGTGACGCCGTAGGAGAACGAGATGAGGGCAACATTCTCCGCCTGCACTTCGGGCAGTTGCCGGGAAAACTCCACCACCGCCATCAAGCCGTCCTGGTGAATGTGGCCGTTCCAATTCTCCTCTCCTTCACTGCGCCCGCGCCCATCCGGATCGAAGACGATCACGGTGAAACCGCGCTCTGCCAGCGTTTCTGCTTCCTTGCGCGGACCGAGAAAATTGCCTCCCCACCCGGTTCCGCCGGGGATGAGCACCAGCGCGGGCAGCGCGGAACCGTCCCAGTTCTGGGGGTGTACCACCTGCGTGAATATCCGCGATGTGCTGGATGGGTTGGTCACCCAGTACTGGTCCGGCAGCCCCGCAACCTGCCAGAGGATATTCTCCACCAGTTCTTCGGTTGGAAAGTCCGCTTGGCTCTCACGCTGAGGAGGCATCTCTGAGAGGGGGCCAGGCATCGTTTGAGCCGGCCCGGCAAGCTCCGGCGCGTTGGTGCCTGCCGCTGTGATGGATGGCGCGGCCAGGTTTGGCAGGCAAGCCGGCAGGAAGAAAACGATCAGCACAATTAAAAAAATGGGTGGTTTTCTCATGTCAACCTCCAATCGTTTGCAGATTAATCATAGCACGCTGAAGTCAGCCTTTGGTGGTCGCGGTGTAATGTTATTGTAAAATCAACAGGCACTTTTTAGGTGCCTGTAAAATTTTTCCTAGCGGTTATTTTTTTCGCCTGCTGAGGATCGCTTTGCTGATCTCGCTGACGGTGATGGGTGTGAAAATCAAAGGCAGTACGATGCGCCACTCCTCCCATCCCATCGGCAGGGTATCAAAGACACCATTCAGTGGCGGCAGGTACACCACCAGCATCACCAGCGCGGTGGAGGTGAGGGCAGCCCAATTCATCCATTTGCTGGAAAAGATGCCCTGCTTCAGCACCGGGTACCGTTCTGATCGGCTGGAAAAAGCGCGCAGGATCTGCGACATCGAGAGCGTGACGAAC
This sequence comes from uncultured Anaerolineaceae bacterium, assembly GCA_964498605.1. Taxonomy (GTDB): domain Bacteria; phylum Chloroflexota; class Anaerolineae; order Anaerolineales; family Anaerolineaceae; genus JBGQAS01. The sequence continues at coordinate 34,467 of CAZCHK010000012.1, forward strand.
GCCAGCGTCTGGGCGTACTCCGGTTCGGCGTGGGAAAGCCCCAACCCGTAGGCCGCGAGTGTCACTGCCGCCAGGACGGTGGTCTGAATGGCAATGTTGACCCACATCGGACGGTTGATGATCGGCTCTTTGGCCGGACGCGGCTGCTGGTCCATGATATCCGGATCACCCTTCTCCGTGCCGAGGGCAAGAGCCGGGGCGCCATCGGTGACCAGATTGAGCCACAGCAGCTGGATCGCGGTCAGCGGTGTCAGGATCTCACTGCCCGCGTTTTGTGTAAATATCCAGCGCCCAAATGCAGTGGGGATGAAAATGGTCAGGATCTCCGCCAGGTTGCA
>CAZCHK010000012.1:34904-49632 GCA_964498605.1 uncultured Anaerolineaceae bacterium
TCGGATCGCCAATGACGCGGTAGCTGGTTCGGCCCGTCTCGCTGATGGATTTTTCGAGCGAGGCGTCATTGTTGATCGTGCCCAACCACAGCGTGTTGCGCACCGCCTGGCAGCAGGCCGGGTCGGCCGGTTTGCCATCCACGGTGAAATCCCCGTCCGGCGCGTATCCGCGCCCGGAAATCTCCACCAGGATTCCGTCCGCCCATAACTGGGTGACGGTCATTTCGTTCTGCGTGAGCGTGCCGGTCTTATCGGAACAGATCACCGTGGCGGAGCCCAGGGTTTCCACCGAAGCCAGTCGGCGGATAAGCGCGTGGCGCTTGATCATCTCGCGCATGCCCAGCGCCAGGCTGATGGTCACCACGGCCGGCAGTCCCTCGGGCACGGCGGCGATCGCCAGGCTGACTGCCACCATGAAATACCTCACGATCGTGCTGCCGGAATCCTGCCAGTAAGGCAGGAGGCCTTGTTTCAACAATTCCAGGTCCGTGCCCTGCAGTACGCCTGCGGCGAATACCAGGGCGCAGATAATCAGCGCACCGACGCCGAGCGTTTTGCCCAGCTGATCCAGCCGGCGCTGCAGCGGGGTTTGCTCTTCTTCCACCGCCTGCAGCATGGTGGCGATCAATCCCAGCTGCGTGTGCATGCCGGTGGATACCACCACGCCCCTGCCACGCCCGTAGGTGACCAGCGTGCCCATGAAAGCCGTGTTGTGGCGGTCGCCTAAAGCGGCGTCCCCTTCCAGCACGGAAGCCGCGTTCTTGGTCACTGGCAGCGATTCGCCGGTCAGGGCTGCCTCTTCGATCTGCAGGTTGGCGGTCTCCAGCAGACGGACATCGGCAGGCACAAAATTGCCTGCTTCAAGGAAGACAATGTCGCCGGGAACAAGCTCCCGAGCCGGAACGCTGATGCGGTGCCCATCGCGCAGGATGGCAGCCTCGGGAGCCGCCAGTTTTTTCAAAGCCTCCAGCGCTTGCTCCGCGCGGCGTTCCTGCACCACTCCCATAATCGTGTTCAGGACCACGATCGCCAGGATGGCCAGCGCGTCCACCCACTCGTTGAGCAGGATGGAGATCAGCGAAGCCCCCAGCAGCAGCCAGATGACGAACGAATTGATCTGCCCCCACACCGCTTGCAGCAGCGTGGTGCGTTTGGCTTCTTTTAACGCGTTCTCGCCAACCGTCTTCAGGCGTTCGGCGGCCTGCTGGCTGGTCAACCCGATATCCAGCGTGGTGTCCAGCCGGCGCACCACATCCTCACCGCTCAGGTTGTACCAGTTCACCACCAACGCGTCGTCACTGACGGGTAATTTGTCCTTAGGATTTGTTTTATTTGACATCGTGAAATCTCTTTCGAAGCGGGATTATAGCAGAAAGAGGCTGGCAAAATCTATCCGCTGAAGGGCCGCGGAATGCGCAATGGTTTTTGCACAGGTGTACAGCATAGTCCGTGCTGAATGAATGCTGCCCCTATTCCGGCGCGATGACCTTTCCCGGCAGGAGCATGGCATCCTTGGGTACGATGACCACCCCGTCGCGCACCGAATAATAATCCTTATCGATTTCGACACCGCGCGGGAAGGGCTTGATGATCACCCCCCGTCCGATGCGCGCGTTCTTGTCGATGATGGCACCCTCAATCTGGCTGTCGGATCCGATGCCCATGGCGACCTGCACCCCGGGTTCGTTTTCGCTGCACGGGGTTTCGTAGTAATCGCAGCCCATGATGATGCTGTCCTTGATGCGCACGCCCTCGTGGATCTGGCTGCGCAGGCCGATGACGCTGTGGCTGATCTCGGCGTTCTGGATACAGCAGCCCTCCGCCAGCAGCACGCGCTCCAGGCGGCTGTTCGTCACCGTGGAGCCGGGCAGAAAGCGCGGATGGGTGTAAATGGGAAGATCAGGGTCAAAGAAGTTGAAGGGCGGGTTAGGTTCGGTCAGCATCAGGTTCGTATCGTAGAAAGAGCGGATGGTCCCGATGTCCTCCCAGTAGCCGTCAAAATCGTAGCCGTTGACATGGTGCTCCCCGATGGCATAGGGGATAACGTGCTTTCCAAAATCATCGAAGGGCTTCTCCTCAAGCAGCTGGCACAGGATATCGATGTTGAAAAAATAAATGCCCATCGATCCCAGATAAGGCCGCTGGGGATCGTCGCGGCTGATCAGCGAGGCGCACAAGGCTGGATCAGTCGGCTTCTCGGCAAACTGGGTGATGCGCTTGTTCTCGTCGCGTTTGAGGATGCCAAAGCGCCCCGTGTCCCGGTCTGCCACCGGCTGCACCGCCACGGTGACATCGGCGCCGCTCTCCCAGTGGAAGCGCGCCATCCCGGCGTAATCCATGCGGTAGAGGTGGTCGCCGGCCAGGATGAGCACGTACTTGGCGCGCGAAGCGCGGATTTCGAAGAGCTGCTTGCGCACCGCGTCGGCCGTGCCCTGGTACCAGTCGTCCGTGGCGACCGTCTGCTGCGAAGCCCACACCTGCACCCAGCCCAGGTGGAACGCGTCGAAGTCGTAGGTGCGTGTGATGTGCCGGTGCAGCGACACCGAGTTGAACTGCGTGAGCACGCTGACGTGATAGATGCCGGAATTGATGCAGTTGCTGAGGGGAATGTCGATCAGGCGGTACTTTCCCGCCATGGGGACGGCCGGTTTGGAACGCATCTTTGTAAGCGGAAAAAGCCGCGTTCCCCTTCCTCCACCCAGAACGACCGCCAGGACCTCGTTTAGCTCAGGCATGTACTCCTCCGCGGATGATGATGTTTAAAGCATACACGAGAAAGCGGAAGCGGTCAACCGAATTGGAGTATTTCTGTCCTGTTTAAAAAAGTACCTGGTGCCAGAAAGCACCAGGCAGTTATATTGCCGATCAGATGATGCCCTCGAAGATATCCATCGGACCTACCGCGCAGCCGACGATGCTCGGCCCCGTGTGCGCCCCGAGGACAGGCGCGATAGCGGTGAGCGGTTCCAAACTCACCGGGTAGTGTTTTTTAATCGTCTCCACCAGGAACGCGGCGGAATCAGGGTTGTGGCCGTGCAGCGGCTGCACGCGCAAATGCGTGCCTTGCGGGAAGAAATGCTGCAGGCGTTCGATCAATTTCACAATGGCGTCTTTAAGCGTGAAAGCCTGCCCCTGCTGGTAGTATTTCCCTTTTTCCTTTTCCACACCTATGATGGGTTTGATGTTGAGCATGGACGCCAGCAAGCCCTTGATGTGGCTGATGCGCCCGCCGTGGATCAGGTAGCGCAGGGACGCCAGGGTGAAGATGCCCTCGCTTTTGGCGCGGATCTCTTTCAGCTTTGAAAGGATCTTTTCCATCGACCACCCCTTCTGGATGCCGTGTGCGGCAGCCTGCACCTGCCAGCCGAACGGGCAGGAGAGCGTCTGGCTGTCTACCAGCGTAACGCGCGCTTCAGGTACCATCTCGGCACCGAGCCTGGCGGCGTTGACCGTGCCGCTCAGTCCTGAAGAGACATGAATGGAAAGAATGTCGGGGTCGCTCTTGGAAAGCGTTCGATACAGGTCCGCGAACTCGCCGGGCGATGGCTGCGAGGTGGTCGGAAAGCCCTGCGTCTGACCCAACATGGCATAGAACTCGTCGGAGGTGAAATCTTCCCCGCCGTTGTAGGTTTTGCCGTCCAGGGTGATGCGCAGTGGAATATAGGACAGTTTCAACCCGTTTAATTGCTCGGGTGCCAGGTCCATCCCGTGATCAGTCAGAATTTGCATGTTTTTCTCCTTGGTTTTGCCCCATCACAAGCGTAACACGGGGCATCACAGTGTTCTTTTATCATTGTTCGCTGTTGTGGACTATATGACCTGGGGCACAATTCCAGTACGCTTCAACTCTTGCAGCGTTTGTTCGCGGGAACAGCCGCCAGGGAGGGTTCGGCTTTGAAATTGACTGTCTGCGATCTGCGGTTGCCGCGTCTCAACAGCAACGGACCCAGGCGGTCGATGAGCCAGCCGAACCAGCGCTCCAGAAGTGGCGAGAGGCCAAGAATTCCCGGCACGTAGATCACCTTGCGCGGTCGGCGGATCATGCGCCAGATCGCCTCGGCCACCTTTTCCGCGCTGACGGCGAACCCCTCGCCCGGCGTGCGCAGTCCGCTGCTGCGTTTCTGGGCGCGGTCATAGAACTCGGTGATGACCGGGCCGGGACGCACCACGCCGATGCGCACCTTGCGGCCGGTCAGTTCACGGTAGATGGCGGTAGTGAAAGAATCGAGGAAAGATTTCGTCGCTGAATAAATGGCAATGCCCTGGTTGGGCAGCTTGCCGGATATGGAACCAACGTTGACGATGTGTCCCCACCCGCGCTTTTGCATCTCCGGTAGGAACAGCAGTGTGAGCTGAACGGTGGCTGCCACATTCACCTGCAGCATCTCCTTGGCGGTCGCCCAGGGCATCTCCGCGGTGTAACCGTACCAGCCCAGGCCGGCGTTGTTGACCAGCACGTCCAGGCGGGAGTGTTCCTGCATCACCCTGCTGAAGACCGATCTGCGCTCCTCCTCGGAGGTCAGATCCGCTGCCAGCACTTCTGCGCTGCCACCCTCCGCCTCGATCCGTGAGGCCAGTTCGCGCAAGCGCTCCTCCCGCCGGGCGGTGAGGATGACATGCATGCCGCGGCCTGCAAGCAACCGCGCGGTTGCTTCACCGATCCCGCTGGATGCGCCCGTTACCAGGGCGATCCAGCCGCGCGTGTCAGCTTCTGGCCTGCTGCGCCTGTTTGCGAGAGAGGTCGACATGGTTCTTCTTTGATTTCTTTTCAGCGGGGTGTTTCTTGGCAAACAGACGGCTGTGCTCCATGAACCAGCGCAGTGAATCCTCCACGCTCTGCTTGATCGAGCGCGGCGTGTAACCCAGCTCTTTTCGCGCCTTGGCGTTGGAAAAAAAGCTGTTGCTGCGGACGGTTTCAATCGAGTAGGGGGTAAACTTGGGTTTCTTCTTGAACAGGCGGTACATGGATGGCATCCACTGCGCCACCGAACGAGCCAGCGTGAGGGGGATGGACAGGAACCTTGTCAGCCTGCCGGTGCTCTCGCTGATCAGTCCGTGCAGCTGCGCCAGCTCCAGGCGCTCACCTGAGAGGATGTAGATCTCGCCCTTGCGCCCTTTTTCAGCCGCCAGGATATGCCCGCGCGCCACGTCGCGCACGTCCACAAAATCGTAGGCACCCTGCAGCCCAAAGTGTGCGCTGCGCGTCGACCAGTCCAGGATGAGCGAGCCCATCTCGCTCTTGCGGTAGTCGTACGGTCCAATGACGCCCGTAGGGCAAACAATCACGGCGTCGAGCCCGTTCCTGACGGCGTTCAAGACCTCCAGAGACGCCTGCGCCTTGGTACGGTCATAATCGCCCATGTGATTGTCCGGGTCGAAGGCGACGGTTTCATCAACGGTCGTTCCTTCGGGAATGCGCTTGAGGGCGTGGATCGAACTGGTGTACACCAGGCGCTTGACGCGCGCCTTCCTGGCAGCTTCGATCACATTCTTCGTACCTTCGACATTGACCTGGCGCATTTTCTCGTAATCCCCGGGCATGATGGAGATGATACCGGCCAGGTGAAACGCCAGGCGCACGCCGCGCATGGCATCCCGTACCGCCTGCGCGTCCAGCACATTGGCCTCCACGACCTCCACATCCAGATCTGCCAGCGGTTCCAGGTCCTCGCCAGGCATGATCATGGCGCGCACCTTGTGCCCGCGCACCAGCAGCTCGCGTATCAGCACGTTTCCGATATGTCCGGTTGCACCGGTGACCAATGTTTTCATTCTGACCTCCGTTGAAGTCCTTCCATGAGAATTTGCACACCCTCGCGGGTGACCTTGTTCCAATCAGCAGCTTTGGGATCCATCATGCCCTGCAGCAGCAGGCCGATCAACAGCGCCATCAGCACACGGCTGGCGGTGTCCGCTTCGACCTGGCGCAGTGAACCCTCGTGCATACCCGCCCGCAAAAAAGCGGCGAACATCTGCGCGTAGCGCCGGTACGGCTCGATGGTCGTGCTCCACACCTCGGGATCGCGGCAGGACTGGCTCCAGAACTCCAGGAAGATGGTCAGCTGATTGTTGGCGGCGTTGAAAATGAGCGGCGTGAGGTTGGTCATGCTGACCAGTCCCTGCGACACACTATCAGACGACCGCATCAGCGCCATCAGCTGCCCGTCCAGGTCTGAAAGCCAGCTTTCCAGGACCGCCAGGAAGACGGCCTGCTTGGTGGCGAAATGGTGGAAAAAAGCCCCCTTGGACACACCGGCCTGCGCGCAGATATCCGCCACGCTGGTGGTCTCATATCCTTTGAGGGAGAAGCGCTCGGTGGCGCTCTGGATGATCCTTGTTCGGGTTTCTTCGCTGCGTTGCTGCATCATGCTCCTCCTGATCACAAAACCGACCAGTCGGTATGATATTAGGCTGAACGCAGCCAGGGGTCAATGTGCCTTGCGGCACATCTGCAGTCATGACTTGAGGCACAGGTTGATCCGGTTTCCCCCCAAAAAAATAAAGAACAGGAGCGGGTGCTCCTGTTCTGCTCTACTTTATTCTACGAATTCTATGTTCATCCCTGCGATCATCCACGCCTCGCCGACCTTTTGAAAGACCAGCCGGATGTCATACTTGTCCGTTCCCAGCATGGCTTCTCCGTCGATCTGCGCCATGTCGTTCTCGAACTCGGTGTTGGAGAAGGTCCAGCTGTCAAAATTGCGCGGGCGGGCAAACGTGACCCAGGCGCCCTTATCACCGATCTCATTCTTGACACCGGTTGTGAGCATGTCGTAGGACGTATCGAAATCACGGTCCCGCAGGGCGGTCATGAAATCGTTCCCAGTCGCGGTGACTGTCGTGAGCTCATTAACGATGCCGCAGGCGCTGAGCAGCAGCGCAGCGATCAGCAGCGGAAAAACCAGCAACGATCTATTTTTCATCTTCATCTCCATCTCCTATTCTAATTACTCAGTGTGATCTTGACCGCCTCAACCTTCCAGGTGTTTTCCTCAACGACCAGTCCCAGCGTGATAAATGCCATGTCGTACCCCAACATCCCGGAACCATTCAAAGCAGAGAGGTTATCAAACGCATCGTTTTCTTCCAGGCGGGAAAAGCCGATCTCTTTGAACTCCCACTCGATCCCCGCAAAAGGATCGGCAAAGCTTGTCCAGCCGGCGTAGGAGCCCACGTTTTCCAGGGCCACCTTCGAGAGCATATCGTATGACCTGTGATGGTCGCCCTGGCTGATCGCGCGCATGAAATCGTCCGCGATCGCCACGATGTCCTCCGGCTGGCTGGCAGGAGGTTCGCTCGCGCCGGCGTTGGCGCACCCTGGTAGCAGCAACATGGCGATCAACAGCGCGATTCCCAACCTGGTCCATTTTTCCAATCTCATTTGTTCTCCTGTACGTGACTGATGTTTTTAATTGTATTGACCTTCATCCCGCATGTCAATTCTGCCGGATTCTCTGACATTTTTCAGATAGAATTGCCAATTTTACTATATATAATGATCAGTATAGACTTGTTGGATGGAGAAAGCCATGAGCGACACGTATGACGCAGTCATTCTGGGCGGAGGCCCCTCCGGGCACTCGGCAGCCGTGCGCATATCCCAGCTGGGTGGAAAAGTGGCCCTGGTGGAGCGCGATTTTATCGGCGGTATCTGCACCAACTGGGGCTGCACGCCCAGCAAGGCCATGATCGAGTCCGCCAAGGTTTTCCGCGAAGTGCGGGAGGCTCCCCTGTACGGGATCGAAAGGCAGGATTTCCGGGTTGATTTTTCCCGCGTGGCCGCCCGGCGCAACGAGGTGGTCGCGGGCGTCCGCGCGTTCGTCACCGAGTTGCTGAAGAAAAACAAGGTCGCGATCTTCCAGGGTGAAGGGCGGATGGAATCCCCGAATCGCGTACGCGTGTTGGGCGGCAAGCTTGATCCAGACGGGGTGAGGATGCATTTCGATCATCAGGACCATCTCCTGGAAACACACAACATCATTATCGCCACCGGCTCGGCCCCGCTGATGCCCTCTTTTTGCGACCCGGGCGACCCCAGCATCGTCAGCAGCAACCGGCTCATCTCCATCGACACCCTCCCCAAACAGCTCGCCATCGTGGGTGGCGGGGTGATCGGAATGGAGTTTGCTACCATCTTTGCCAATCTGGGCAGCCAGGTGACCGTGGTGGAATTTCTTCCCCGCGTTCTGGCCCTGATGGATCCGGAGATCTCGGCCGAGATCACCCGCCAGATGGAGAATCTGGGCGTCAGGATCCACGTGAATCACAAGGTGCTTTCGATCCACAACGGTACTCTCAGTGCGGAAGACCAGCAGACCAAATCGAAAGTCGACATCACCTCCGAGCTGTTCCTGATAGCCATCGGCCGCAGCGCCGTGGTGCACGACGAGACCTACACCCGGCTGGGGATCCAGCACACCCGCAAGGGCGTGGAGGTGGACGACTTCCAGAGGACATCCGTCCCCGGTATCTGGGCGATCGGCGATGCCACCGGCCGCTCCATCCTGGCCCATGTCGGCATCCAGCAGGGCATCGTCGCCGCCGAGAACCTCATGGCAAGGCCCGGCGCAGCGCTGCGAAAAATGGATTACGCGGTGATCCCGGCAGTGGTGTACTCCATCCCCGAGGTCGCCATGGTCGGCGCGGTCCCCGCGGACCTGGACGGCGTTCAGGTGGTCAGGGTGCCTTTCACGGTGAACCTGCGCGCCAACATCGAGCAGCACAATGAGGGCTTTGTCAAGCTGTGGATCAAGGAGCGCAGGCTGCTGGCGGCGCAGGCCATCGGTCATAATGTGTCGGAGATCTTCCAGGAGTACGCCAACATGATCGCACTCAAAAGCGACATCGAAGCCGTGGCGGATGTCATCCACATTCACCCCTCCTACGCCGAGATCGCCCGTTCCGCGCTGGACCAGGCCCTGGGCAAAGCGGTTGATTTTTACCTGTAGAGCAACCGTCCCGCTGATCCGGCGTGCTCAAAGCTGGTCGCGGTCGCCTGGATCGCTTTCCCCATCCAACCTCCGCTGCGGTGAAGCCGGCCTGGTCAAGGCTCGGGCGAATGGTTTAAAGCGCAGCGGTATCATTTTGATACATTAAAATATGGTTCTGCATCAATCAATGAACAATCCCGTCCGCACCTTAGACCTGGAAACGCGGTCCGCGATCATTCATGCTTTGGCGGAAAAGCTCAGGCAACTTTACATCTTTCCTGCTGCCGCCGAGAGCATATGCGGCAACCTTCAGCGGCATGCCGACAGCGGCGACTATGCGAATATCGAGGAGTGCGATCTCTTCGCGCTGGCCCTCACCATGCACCTGCAGGAGGTCAACCACGATGAGCACCTGTGGGTGAAATGGCACCCCGATCCACTCCCGGATGATGACGCCGCTCTCCATCTCAATCCCGAGTGGCAGGCTCAGCAAAGGCATGCAGCGGAGATGGAGAACTTCGGTTTTCATCGCGCTGAAAAACTGCCCGGCAACATCGGTTTCCTGGACATCCGCCGCTTCGTCCGGACCGCCTGGGGCAGCAGTCACGCCCTGGCCGCCCTGCGCAGGCTGGTCGGCTGCGACGCCTTGATCGTGGACCTGCGCAGCTGCACCGGGGGGCATCTGGACATGATCACCCTGGTCCTGTCTCATTTTTTTGGTGAAACACCCGCTCACCTGGCCAGCGTATACTGGCGGGACGAAGACAGGATCGAGGAATTCTGGACCCGGCCCGCCCTGGTTCGATCCAGGTTTTCAGATCGGGAGCTTTATGTTCTGACCAGCCGCAACACTTTTTCCGGCGGAGAGGTGTTCGCCGCCATCCTGCAGTCGCGCCGGCGAGCCGTGGTGATGGGCGAAAAAACGGACGGTGGAGCGCATCCCGGAGCGTCCTACCGCCTTCATCCCCACTTCGAGGTCTTCATCCCGATCGGGCGCGTGTTCGATCCGGCAACAGACGCCGATCTGGAAGGCGTTGGGGTCACCCCGGACATCCTGATGCCCCAGGATCACGCCTGCCTGGCTGCATATCACCTTGCCCTGATCAAGACGCGCGAAAAGATCATGCGAACAAGCAACAAGAACAGAGAGGATCGTTTGGAAAAAATCGATCAGCTGCTCAAAGAACAAACCTTGAAGCACCTTTTCTGCCCGGCCTGCGGGTATCAGAATCCCCCCTGCCTGGCCAGGTGCAAGAACTGCGATCAAATCTTATCCTCGGTGGATAATCCCATTTCATCAAGCTGATGATCACTGGAATTTTACCAACCAGCTGACCATATCCGCCTCCAGGCTTGCCCGGGTGTGATGGCAAAACGGCCGGCCTGATCGCCTTACCCACTCCCAGGTCTCAAACAGCTCAAGCCCGCGATACCAGTCAAGAATCTGGGGATCGGCTTTCAGTTTTCGGCAGTAGCGCTCCTCCACGCCCCTGCCTTTCAGGCGCGGTTCCACAAAGAAGGACAGCAGGAACTCGTATACCGGATCGCTGAAGGCAGCGTGCTGGAAATCGATGACCCCGGCCAGCCTGTGGTCCCTGATCAGGAAGTTGTCCAGCCAGAGGTCCCCATTGCTGAACTGCTCGGGTGGAGTTCGCGGGCGCGCGCTCAGCAGCACTTGGACCATTTCTGCAGCAAGCGGTTGAGCATCCCTGGAAAACGACTCGCCTGTCTCCTCCAGGATCGAATCGATGGTTACCGTCTTGATCGACCCAGGCGCATTTTCGCGGAGCACTTCTGTGAGCGCTTGCATTTTTTCAATCGCCTCGAAATACACTACTTCCGCCCAGGGCTCCCCTGCCAGCATGGGTTCAAGGAGCGAGTCACCCGGGATATACTCACGGATGGAAAATGGGAATCCCATTTCAGCGCCGTGTTCTTCAAGCACAAAGGCGCGGGGAGTGGAAAGTGAGTACTGCTCCAGCAGCCTGAGGACATTGAACTCGTAGTCCAGGTCGTCTCCGGTCTGCAGGACAAAGGACCTTTCCTCCCCCGCGGCCATCACGTCCAGACGCCAGGGTGACTCGCGCGTGCTCTTCTTTAACTTTTCAGCGCAGATGATTTCCGCGGAAGTCCTCAACGCGCGCGAGAGAATCCTCTCGCAAGCCTGGCTATGTTTCCCCGGGTCGAATGTGCTGCTCATGATGTGCACAAAAAGTCAAGCGGCTATACCAGGGCGATGAGCAGGAACCAGGCCAGCTGGGCGATGAACACCAGCCATTCGCAGAACGGCATGGGCATGAAGCGCCTGCGCTCTGGCATGCTCTGCGGATCGAGCGCCTTTTCCCCCTGGGCTTTCGCTCTGCGGCTGAGAACCGTGGCGATGGCCAGAAAATTGGCATACGCGATGAAGGCCACCGCACCGAAGACCGCGGCGTAGCGCGGGAAAATGCTCTGCCCGGCTGGCTGCAACGCGATCGCCAGGCTGAAGAGCAGCATGGTCACGAGTCCACCCCGGAAGTAGGAGATGGCAACCCTGGAGTGCGGTTCCAGCTGGTTCATGGGGAAAAAACCCACCAGGATCATCGATATCACCGCCCACAAGCCTGCCAGCATCGCCAGCAGCGACCAGATCGTGTCGATCGTCAAACCCAGCCCGAAGATGAACGGCACCATGGCCAGCCCACCCAGGATCAGAGACAGGTTGAAGATCCAGGCCGCCGGCGTGACACCCACCTCGCCCAGCTCCGAGATGTAGTGATTGAAGGCGGAGTAGCGCTCTCCTATCTTCCCGCGGTAGAACATCGCGCTGAGCAGCGTGCCCAGCAGGATTACCCCGCTGCCGGCGATGCCAAACAGTTGATAGTGGTCAATGATCCATAGCAATGCTTCCATATCCGCTCCCGTTTTCGTTTATTCTACTACGCTGCCAGCCTGGCATATAATAAGTCATTGAAAGAGAGGCTGCCAATGGCACGCGAGGTGATCTTTGGGATTGGCGAAGAATTCCTCCGCCGCGACGGGCTGACCGAGACGGTCCAGCCCTGGGAGGACGGGCTGCGCAGTCATCCTGAGCGGGGGGAGTTCGAATGGTGGTACAACGACGCGCGCTTCGAGGACGGCTCCACCGCCGTCATTGTCTTCTTCACCAAGAGCCTGATCAACCCGCGCCTCGCCTTCAAACCCGGCCTCCTGCTCACCATCACCACGCCCCAGGGTGAACGTATCTCGGAAAGCGTCACCTTTTCACCAAAAGCGTTCCACGCCAGCCGGGAGCGCTGCGATGTGCGCCTGGACGACAACTCTCTAACTGGAGACCTGCGCACTTACTCGCTGCGCGCCCGCACCGCCACGCTGGGCGCCGAGCTGACCCTGCGCGGTACCGTACCTTCCTGGCGCCCCGGCAGCGGCAAGAACTATTACGATCGCAAGCTCAAAAATTATTTCGCCTGGCTGCCCGCGCTGCCCTTTGCATCGGTGGAAGGCAGGCTGACCTACCAGGGCAAAACGGTGCCGGTCCGCGGTGAGGGCTACCACGACCACAACTGGGGCAGCGTGGCGCTCAACCGGGTCATGTCGCACTGGGTGTGGGGGCGCGCCCGGGTCGGGGAATTCAGCTGCATTTTCGTCGAGATGAACGCCGCCAGGCGGCTTGGGAGACAGAAGATCCCGGTGCTGCTGCTTTCACACAAAGGAAAAATCCTCATCGAAGACCCGCGCAGCATGCGCATGAGTACGCGCGGCGAGGTCCGCCATGGGGGCGGGAGGATCTACCCGCTCGAGGTGGATTTTAACCTGGAGGATGGGGGTGTCTCATTCCACCTGCGCCTGCGCGATGCGCAGGTCATCGAAGCCAACTCGCTTCTGGCGTTCCTCCCGGCCTGGCAGCAGAAACTGATCAGGTTGTTTGTCAATCCGTATTACTTCCGCTTCCGCGCCTCACTGGAGATAAAAGTAGACATGCCCGGTTTGAAAATCACGGAAAAAGGTGAAAGCATTTACGAGCTGATGCTGCTAAGGTAGATCTGTAATGGAAAAGGTCATCGGCTCGCGCATCGTAATCGTTGGCGTTTCGGGCAGCGGCAAGACGCGGGCAGCAGAAACGCTTTCCAGTCTGCTGGGTTTCCCCCTCCTCGAACTGGATTCTATCCACTGGCTGCCCGGCTGGCAGGAAGCTGGACGTGAGGAGATGCGCTGCAAGGTATCGGAGTTCGTGAAGCAGCCCACCTGGGTCATTGACGGCAATTACAACTATCTGCGAGATATCACCTGGGTTCATGCCGATACTTTCCTCTGGCTGAATTACAGGCTCCCGCTTATCCTGTGGAGGTTGACCAAACGCACTGTACGCAGGGTCTTAAAACACGAAGTGTTATGGGGTACAAATCGTGAGACATTGCGTGCGACCATCCTCGACAAAAACAGCCTGTACCGTTGGGCAATTTCATCCTATCCAAAGCACCAGCGCAATTATCCGCTGGCGCTGCAGGAACCGCAGAACGCTCATCTCAAAGTCCTGCGGATAAAATCACCGAAACAATGGGATGAGTTCATCACCAAGCTCATCGCTTCCCACACATAGACGGCTTTGTGCAATCACTTGCAATTCTGGAATCAATCATTAAAATGAATCTTATCTTCTGCAACAAAGGAAATTCGAATGAGCGAAAAAACTCCCCCCTCTCAAGGTCAAACCGCAGCAGACAGCACTCAACCCGCCGCACCGTCAGCTGCCCAGTACCCGTATGGGTATGTCCCCCCTCAGCCGACCAACACCATGGCTGTCCTCAGCCTGGTCTTTGGCTTCCTGATCTCCATTCTCGGCGTGATATTCGGCTTCATCGCCCTCGGGCAGTTAAAAAAGCCCGAACATGCCAATGAACAGGGCAGGGGTTTGGCCATCGCCGGCATCGTCATCGGCTTCGTGCTAATGGTTCCACTCTGCGTGATCGTTTTATTGACCCTTCTGGGACCTTCGATCGGAAATATCTTCAGCGACATCACCAGCTCCCTGCAGTAATAGCGAGGTGTGCTCACCGATAAGACTCATGCCCCCGTAGGGGTTGATTTTGTTTAATAATTCTCTGATGGAATACTTTTCATCATCTCATAGAATCCCTCCAGAGGAATACACATTTGAAAAACAACCCGATAAAATACCTGACCAAAATGACGCTAGCCCTGCTGGCGATATCCGTGCTGCTCGCCTGCGCCCCAACTGGCGGTACAGGTGCCACCATCCCGCTTGAAGCCCCCCCGCTGGAAGAAAACGAATCCCCCGCCGAAGCGGATCCACAAGCCATCGAGAATGAAGCGGCCGAACCTGCCGCATCGGAGGCATCCGTCCCTATCTTTACCCTGGAAGATGTAGCGCTGCACAACACCGAAACCGATTGCTGGCTGGTCGTCAACGGCATGGTGCTGGATGTGACCGGATTCATCGCCTCTCACCCGGGAGAGAGAGCCATCCTCAACGGCTGCGGCAAGGATGCCACCGCGCTGTTCGAAGGTGTCAGCAATCACGTCGGCAGGGCGTTCGGCCTGCTCTCGTCTTACCAGATCGGCACGCTGGCAGAGTAATCTTTCATCATTTGCCTAAATATTTTACTTTTCAACAATTACCACCTGTCAACCATCATCAACCACTTTTCTGGTTTTTGTTAAAGCAGTGCCTCCTGCTGCTTCAACTTTTTTTTATACTCATTTTTCTATACTGATTTCGTAATCATTCTGCAACACTTGCCCATTGCCTAGAATAATCTTTACTGCTATGATATCTGTGTGCGTAGACAAAGGGGCAC